>NZ_JBANBA010000190.1:0-9429 GCF_059803475.1 Bradyrhizobium sp. UFLA05-89
GCCTATGACGCCGCGGAAGCAAGCGCCGATTGGAAGGCATTCGAGGCGCCTTTCACGGCGCTGTTTCCATGGGGTGACACATCCACCTATATCCGGCGGCCGCCATTTGCCGGCTTCGGCCACGGCACACGCCTTGGACATTACGCGGCGACGCCGCTTCTGGTGCTCGGCGACGACATCACGACCGACCACATCTCGCCAGCGGGCGCGATCGCGGCGGACGGCGAGGCGGCTCGTCATCTCGTCGCACGCGGCGCGAACCCGCATGATCTCAACGTGTTCGCCGCGCGCCGCGGAAACTGGGAAGTGATGCTGCGCGGGCTCTTCACCAACAAGAGCGTGCGCAATTTGCTCGGCCCCGATCTGCCGCCGGGTCAGACGATCCTTGCAGGCTCCGGTGAACGGTTATCGCTCCGGCTTGCCGCCGAGCACTATGAGAAGCAACAGCGCGCGGTCGTCATCGTGGCGGGCGAGCGCTACGGCATGGGCTCGTCGCGCGACTGGGCGGCGAAGGGCGTCGCGCTTCTCGGCGCGCGTGCCGTGCTGGCGCTGAGCTTCGAGCGCATCCACCGCTCCAACCTGATCGGCATGGGCATTCTGCCGCTCCGCCTGCCGGCCGATCGCCGGCCGCAAACGCTGGGCCTCAGGCCGGACGACAGACTGGAGATCGACGCACCCGTCGAAGCGCTCAAGCCGCGCGCCGCGGTGAACGTTCGCATCCTGCGGGACGGTGCCGAGATCGACCGCTTTGTTGCCATCGCGGCGGTGGAAACCAATCTGGAATGTGAGACCCTGCGTGTCGGCGGGCTGCTGCCGCTGATCCTGAGGCGGCACTCGGACGGCCCGACCGAATGGGCCGGCGAGGCATCCCTCGAAGGAGCCATCACTCCCTCGGTTTGAAGGGAGACGCTGGGAAAATCGAAAAAAGAGCAGATTCCCAGCCAGACCGTGACAATCTGGCACGCTTGTTGCTCCTTTTTGGCGTCCAAGACGCGTCAAACCGGGGGAGTTCACCATGTCGACCATCACTGCGGCGCCGGCCGCCGAGCCGAAGCCGCTTTACACCTCGCTGTTCGTCCAGGTCCTGGCGGCGCTGGTGCTCGGCATCATCCTGGGCGTGACCGTCCCGGACTTCGCCATCAGCCTCAAGATCCTGAGCGACGCCTTCCTGAAGTTGATCTCGATGATCGTGGCGCCGATCGTGTTCTGCGTAGTCGTGCACGGCATTGCCGGTGCCGGCGATCTCAAGAAGGTCGGCCGGGTCGGCGTCAAGGCGCTGGTCTATTTCGAGGCGATGACGACGGTAGCGCTCGTGGTCGGCCTCGTCCTCGCCTATGCCTTCGGCCCCGGCCACGGCATGAACATCGATCCCTCGACGCTGGACGCCAAGGCACTCAACACCTACGCCGACAACGCCCACAAGCTGCAGGGCGCGGGCATCGGAGCCTTCCTGCTCAACGTGATCCCAAGCACCTCATTCGATGCGCTGTCGCGCAACGACGTGCTCCAGGTGCTGTTCTTCGCCGTCCTGTTCGGCGTCGGCCTTGCGCTGGTCGGCGGCGAGAAGGGCAAGCTCGTCACCACCATGATCGATGCGGCCTCCACCGTGCTGTTCCGCGTCATGGGGCTAATCGTGCGGGTCGCACCGCTCGGTGTGCTCGGCGCCGTCGCCTACACCGTCGGTAAATACGGCGCCGGTTCGCTGAAGCAGCTCGTCTCGCTGGTGATGCTGTTTTACGTCTCGGTCGGCATCTTCGTGCTCGGCGTGCTCGGCGGCGTGATGGCGCTCGCCGGAATCAACATCCTCAAATTTCTCGCCTACCTGCGCGAGGAGCTGACCATCGTGTTGGCGACCGCCTCCTCCGATGCGGTGCTGCCGCAGATCATGAAGAAGCTCGAACGGATGGGCGTGAAGGATTCCGTGGTCGGTCTCGTGATTCCCACCGGCTATTCCTTCAACCTCGATGCGTTCTCGATCTATCTGACGCTTGCAGTAGTCTTCATTGCGCAGGCAACCAACACGCCGTTGTCCTTCGGCGATCTCCTGCTGGTGCTGGGCGTGTCCCTGATCACGTCGAAGGGCGCCCACGGCGTACCGGGCTCGGCCATCGTGATCCTGGCAGCGACGCTCAACGCGGTGCCGAGCATTCCAGCGATCGGCCTCGTGCTGGTGCTCTCGGTCGACTGGTTCATCGGCATGGCGCGCGCCGTCGGCAACCTCATCGGCAACTGCGTCGCCACCGTCGTGGTCGCCGCCTGGGAAGGTGATCTCGACCGCACCAAGGCGGCGCAGGTGCTGGAGGGCGGCGAGACGGTGGACGTGACGGCGGGTTAAGCCGCCGTCGGGCGCTAGCGGAGGTGCCCATGCTCATAGTGCCTGCGCTCCGCCGCCGTGAGCGGCGGCCTCGCCGCACTTGCCGGCGTCACCGCAACCACGACGGCGGCGCTCGATTGCTGCCGTCCCAGCACGAGCAGGTCGACGCCATCCGGCGTAATCCGCATCGCATAGTCGTAGCCATCGAGGAGCCTGGCTGCCACGCGCGATAGCGGCCCGTCGAACACGCCGGTCGTTTGCGTTTCGAGCGTGTCGCTCGCGCGATAGCGCAGATTGAAGCGGTCGTGCAGCGCCGCCAGGACGTCGCGGAGGGTGGCGTCGCGGGCCTCGATATGCACGGCATCCGGCCTGCCATCGACTTGCACCTCCGCCGTTGCCGCACAATCGCCGGCCAAGAGGATGACCGATGCAGTCATGATCAGCAGGGCAACACGCCGCATCGTCATACCAGCTCCGCCTCCGGAATCTCCCGCGCAAGGCGTTCGCGCAGCGGCGCCAGCCGTTCGGCATGGTGACGCCATTTGCCAACCGAGGATGCGTAGACCGGGCGGCGCACCTGGACGGCACTGGCGGTCGCCGAGGGCGCCGGGCTTTCGTGAAACCGCATCACCTCGTCCTCCCAGGCAAGCCCCAGGAAGCGGATGATCTCTCGGCTCGCCGCCGCCTGGTCCCGCACGATATCCTCGTATTTGATCTCCATCATAGCATCCGGCGGCAGCACGCTCCGCCAATGCTGCGACAGCCGGCGATAGGCCAGATAATACTCGGCGAGCTCGATCTGGTGATAGGAGAACGAGAATTTGCCGCGAAAGTGTGCCTTGTAGATCGCCCAGCACGAATCCATCGGATGCCGCTGCACCAGGATGATCTTCGCCGACGGCAGCGCCGCGTGAATCAGGCCGCAATAGAGATAATTCTCCAGCGTCTTGTCGATGAAGCGGACGTTGTCCGGAACGCGCAGCGCCGCGGCCGTGTCGAGATAGCGTCTGCCGATGCCTTCGAGGTCCCGGCCGCCCGGACGCGCCACCATCGCACGGCGCATCTCGGCCGTGAACGCACTGGTCTCGCCAACCGAATGCATGGTGGAATGGCTGGCGATGATCCGTTCTACCAGCGTGGTACCGGTGCGCGGCAGGCCGGTGACGAAAACGGGCGCGGCCTCGGCGTGCCCGCGCGGCGCTGCCTCGATCCAGCGACGCGTGTGCGCCTGGATGATCGCATCGACCTCACCAATCTCGGCCGCGGGGGCGCGCGGCAGCGATCGATGCTGCAAGTGGCAGCCGGCCTCGACGTGATCGAACGCGTTGCCCCAGAGCTCGAGATCCTCGTATTCCTTGCCGAGCGCAAAGTGCAGCATGATCTCGGCCGGCGCCGACAACCGCCCCTCGCGGATCAGCGCCTCCATCTCGTCGACATGGTTGCGGTCTGCGGTCTGGATGCGAAGGTCCGAGCGCAGGTAATGGGCAAGGCCGTAGTGACGGTCGCCGGCGATCGCCGCGTCGCAATGCATTTCGGCATCATCGAGCGCACCGATCATCCGCTCGGCCGCAGCGAGATTGAACAGATATTGCGGCACGCCGGGCTGCCGCTCGAGCGCGCGGCGGAAGAGCTCCCTCGCCCGTTGCTGAAGCCCGAGCAGCCCGAACATCGCGCCGACCGCATCGAGCGCGTCCGGTGCATCGCCAAGATGTTTGGCCGCGGCCTCTGTTACTTCGCAGGCTTGGCGCGTCTGCCCGCTCACGAACAGACATTTGGCGCGCAACGCCAGCGCGATCGGATTGGCTGGCGCCAGCGCAACGGCGCGATCCGCACTGACGATCGCCGCATCCTGCCGGCCGCGCGAGAACGCGGTCTCGGTCAGGAGCGCCCAGATACGCCAGTCCGACGAATTGCCTGCCAGGAGCTGCGCGCATATCCGCTCGGTCGCCGCCAGATCGCCGCCGGCGAAGGCGCGGCGCGCGGCGTCGATCGAAGCGGTGCTCGCGCTGGGCGGTAGCATGCCGTTCACGCGGATGACTCCATGCTGCATGAGCAAAACGAGATTGACCCGGCGGCCGGGCGGCCGCCGGGTCATACGGATGAAGGCTATCGGCCGAGATCAATCATCGTCGCGATCGTCGTCGTGTCGATCGGCGAAGTTGAAGTTGCCGAAGAGATCGCCGATCGCCGGCCGGTTGGTCGGAACGTAGGGATTGTCGTCCGATGCCACTGGATTGGGCAGCGTATCGCGCGTCTTCGGCCCCAGCGGCTTCAAGTGCCAGTTGCGCTCGATGAACTTGGTGATCGAGACGTGATCGCCGTATTCATGCGAGACGTGCCCGCCGCGGGAATATTTCGAGACCACCCAAAGCGGGATGCGCGTGCCGTCGCCGAAGAAGTCGACCGGCTGCACGTAGCCGGAGTCGTAGTAGCCGCCCCCCTCGTCCATGGTGATGACGATAGCGGTCGACTTCCACAGCTCCTTGTTGGACTTCACCTGGTCGACGATCTTCTTGGTGAAGGACTCGAAGAGGTCGAGCCGGGACGACGACGGATGACCGTCGTTGAAGGTGCTCGGCTTGACGATGGACACGGCCGGCAAATTGCCGTTGGCGATCGCATCGTACAGATCGAGCGTATCCTTCAGATGCGCATCGCGCGCTGTCTTGTTGGTCATGACGGAGGACGAATAGAGGAAGGGGTTGCAGATATTGCAATAGAGATAGGCGACCGGATCAAGTGCGCCGAAATTGGTGCCTTCGCCCGGCGCGGTCTTGAAGTCGTTCCAGCGCTCGCCGAAATAGGCCCAGGAGACGTCCGCCTGCGTCAGCGCATCGCCGATGTGCCGTTGCTTGATCACTGGCGGCAGCGTGAACGGTCCGTTGTTGATCGGATCGGTGGCGCCGCTGCCGATATAGGACGGAACATAGTTGTTCAGGAGATAGTAGGCGTTCGGCGCGCAGCGCGGCGACACGTGAATCGCGTTGAGGTAGGTCACGATCGGACCGACGCCCGGCTGGTTCGGATCGGAGCAGTTCGAATAGCTGCCGCCGCCATAGCCGTCATTGAGATACCAGTTGTTGGTGCCCGGCGCGGGGTTCGGGTTCTCGATCTCGTTGACATATTGCGGCGGATTGGAGCCGGGGACCAGGACGTGATCCGGCTTCGCGGGATCGCCCTTGTCGTCGGCGTAGTAGAGCGCGTCGGCATAGCCGAGCGCCATGTGATTGGCGAAGGTGCCGCCCATCACGGCCTGATGGAAATTGTCGCTGAGCGTGTACTTGCGGGCAAGCTCCGTCAAATAGGGCGCATCACCCCGGGCGACGTTGTAGAAGCCGAGCGCGATATCACCTTCCTTGAGCGGCTTCGGCGTGGGATTGCCGTTGCTGCCCGAAGAGACCGTCTCTTCGACCCAGGTGAACAGGTCGGACTGGCATCCACTTGGATTGTGGTGAGTGGCTTTGCTGACATCGCAGTCGAGCTGCTGCCACATCTGGTAGAAACGGTGCACCGGGCTGCCGCCGTAGGTCTTGTAGAGGCTTACCGGAATTTCGTCACCTTGCGGGAGGGTGACCAATGGGTAGGGGCCGTTGGGCAGATTGTCGAAATCCACGATGCGCGAGTCCGGCGAACTGCCGGGGAGCCCCGTCGCACCGGTGGTCAGCAGCGGCAGGTCCTGTTTCCTCAAACCATAGTCGGCCTGGGCCGCGAGTTGCAGCGTGGTGAGGCAGCCCGGACCGTTGAGCGCGGCTTGATCGACTGAAGTGTAGCAGGATTGCGGCGCGTAAGAGGTTCCCGGCGCCTGCACCTTGTTGGTCGTGTGGTTGTATGGCGTCTTCTGCCCGGGGTTGATGGAGAAGGTGTTGTTGACGACGGCGGAGGACTGCGACGCCTTGGCGTAGTTCGGACCGGGGATTCCGTCCTTGGTGATAATGCCCTTGGAAAGAAGATTGTCGACCCGCTCGCCCGGGCGCGGCTCATAGGTGGCGAACACGTGGTCGAAAGTGCGGTTCTCGCCAAGGATTACAATGACATGCTTGATCGGCGTCTCGGTTCGCTCGCCGTTCTTGTTGTTGCCACCGAGAGCGTTGTTGTCCATCGCATAGACGTCACATCCCATCAGCGCCAGGATCCCAGCCGTGACCACGGTGCGATCGCGTAGTCGTCGTGTCATTTTCGAAAGCATTGCACGCCCCTCTGTTCGTTTCCTGAATGCAGAGAATTGTTTCAACACATGTCAGGCTAAGGTGCGCAGTTGTCAGACGTGCTGCGCGGACATATCACTTCCGTTACGGGATTGTGACGACGTGCAGAGGCCAATTGTCGCAACCGGCGCGACCTGCGCGGGGGGCTTGTGGATTGCGATCAACGACTTGTCGGCGATTTCCCGCGACGTTCCATCGGCGCGCGAGCGCCGGTCAGTCGCCCCAATGCAGCAAGGGCGTTCCGAACGCCCTGCTCCAGACGGACAGGAAGCGGGGAAACCAAGAGTGCGCTACGGCTCCCTTGTAGGCCCAGGTACGGTATTTCAGCCCTGATTCCGAGATCAATTCCTGATAACCGCCATGGAGCTCGGTCGCAGTGCGAATGTCCTTCAATATCCCCTGGGCGTAGGACCGATAAGTAGCGCTCCCCGCGTGCTGATCGTAGTCCAGCATGCGATCGGCAAATTCGACATTGAATGTTGGCCACGAGGAACGTCCCTGGTAGGCGGGCGCCGCAATCTTGTGGATCATCTTGTTGCGCGGATTATCCGCAGACACCAGGAAGTGGTACGTGCTCAGGATGCGAAAGCGAGGTTCGGCAATAATCAGATCCGTCGTGGCCGCAAACAGCGCACGTTCGCTCGCCTCGCTCAGGTCCCAAAATCCGCGATGCACACTGACGAAATCCAGCGCGACGGAGGACGCCGGCGAGCCCGCCGGGTCGTCCAGGGAGTGCCTGATATAACCGTCTTTGCCGAACAGGCTGAGCAGCTCCTTCTTGTACTGTGCGAGCTCACGTCCGAGCAGCGCCTTCAGTTCGCTCTCGTCGACGACGCCGATCTGCACGCCCCACACGAAGGTCGTATAGACGCAGGCGTTGGTGACGAAACGCCTGCGTTCGGCGCGCGTGTCCGTTGCCGCGGAACGAGGGGCGCCGACGTCGCACAGCAAATGACCGGCTCCGTCATCGTTGAACGGCTCAAGCTCGCTTGCGAGGTGCAAGATCGCCCGTTTCAGGTCGGCGCCATATTCGGCCAGCAACAGACGGCCGGCATGAGCGCATTGGGACATTGCCAGATAAGACGACGCCCTCTTCTCGGCAGAGAGCATCTGCTGAAGACCCGCAAGAATGCCGAGCAGCGTGTCCGAGGGCCGCGAGAAATAGTTCACGCCGAGATACCGCGCACGCCCCGCAGGAACGATGGTCGTCGTGACGACGTCGGCGCGAACCGCCTCCAGCAAGAGACGGACGCTCTTTTCGAGCAACCGTGCCCGCCGGACCGCGTCCTGCGCATCCATGATGGTCTCGGGATCGAGGACGTCGGGATAGAACCAGGCGAAGTCACGCGGGTAGTAAGCGGATGCGTGCGGCGCGCCAGTGACAAGAAAGGACTCCGTCACCGAAAAGGCACTGTCCATCGAGTGCCGGTAAAGATCCTCGATGGCCGACAACGAATGATGCGACTTCCTCAGGAAGCGGTCACCGAGAAAATTCATCGCCTGAAGAGCGTTGGCGACAACGGTCGCGGTCAGTCCCTGATAAAAGCGGTTTGCGCGATGGGATGGAAAAGAGATGTCGCTATTCATATGCGTTGTCGAATGATGTCTCGTGATCCCGGTGGGGGGCGGCCATTATTCTAGCCCTGTCTGATTCGTGTCTCCATCCGGTGACTTGCGGGAGCGGGCCTACCCCTCCCGTGGCCGAAAATTCTCGATCACCCTGAGTAGCACCCGCGCGCCGGCATCAGCATCGGCAAGTTCGACATGCTCGTCCGGATGGTGGCTGACGCCGCCGCGGCAGCGGACGAAGATCATGCCGACGTCGGCAATGTCGATCATCGCCATACCGTCGTGTCCTGCTCCACTCGGCAGCTCGAACACACCAAAACCTTCCGCTGCGATCGCCTGCGCGATCTGGTCCTTCAGCCAGGGCGCGCAGGGCGCGGTGCGGTTCTCATGAGTGACGTCGAGCTGGAGCGCAAGCTGCCGGCGCTTGGCGATCGCCTCGATCTGGCGGACGACGTCGGCGACCGCGCGCTTGCGGTGCATGTCGGTCGGCGCGCGCATGTCGATGGTGAACGAAACTTCGCCGGGAATGACGTTGGTCGCGCCGGGTTTTGCGTGGATGTAGCCGACGGTGCCGACGAGCCCGCCCTCATCGGTGCGGCAGAACTGCTCGATCGCGGCGATGCATTCGGCCGCCCCGGTCAGCGCGTCGCGGCGAAGCGCCATCGGCACGGTGCCGGCGTGGCCGGCCATGCCGGTCAGCCGCGCGGCGAGCCGCGTCGCGCCGGCGATCGCGGTGACGACGCCGACCGGGAGATTTTGTGCTTCCAGCACCGGTCCCTGCTCGATGTGCAGCTCGAGATAGCCCAGCAGCTCCCGCCGCGTCCGCGCGGCCGCGCCGATGTGGTCGGGATCGAGACCGAACTGCACGAGCGCATCGCGCATCGAGACGCCGTCGCGGTCGCGCGTGTTCAACACGCTCTCATCGAACGTGCCGGCGACCGCGCGGCTGCCGAGCAGCGTCGAGGCAAACCGCACGCCCTCCTCGTCGGCAAAGCCGATGACCTCGATCGCGAACGGCAGGCGTTTGCCGCGCCGGTTCAGCTCCGCCACGCAGGCAATCGCGGTGATCACACCCAGGGGACCGTCCCATTTGCCGGCATCGCGCACAGTGTCGTAATGCGAGCCCAGCATCAGGCATGGCAAACCCGGCCGTTCGCCTTCGTAGCGACCGCAGACATTGCCGATCGCATCGAGATGCGCGCGCATGCCAGCCTCGCGCATCCAGCCGAGGATGAGATCGGCAGCGGTGCGCAATTCCTTGGTGAGATAGATCCGCGTGAGCTTGTCCGCGTCCTCCGAGATGACCCCGAGCTCGTTGATGCGACGCACGATCCCTTCGCC
>NZ_JBANBA010000191.1:0-9426 GCF_059803475.1 Bradyrhizobium sp. UFLA05-89
AAGAACGGCATCAGCCAGCGTTCAAGTTCGTCTTCCCATCCCGCCATGGTCAGCCCTCCAAGAGCCGACCACCCATGAATCATTGAAAAATTGATTCGGGAATCCTATAAAGCACGGCAAAACCGACAATCTGCCAAAGTAGTGTTAGGGCGTATGCTCATAAACTCGCGCAGCAGTCAGAGCGCGCATGAAGTCCGCTATGTCCCCATTAGCGGCGCAGCGAACTAATCAGACGTCCGAGTTGGGGCCACTCTCGGAAACGAGACGTGTTTCGTCGACGCATTGGGTAGATCCCTCACGGGATGAGCACAGCAGGCATGGGTCGCGTTGGCAGCGGGACAAAATGATATTGCTGCCCCCGCACCATCACCCAGAGCGCCAAAATAATTGCAAGGGCAGCCAAGCATCTGACCATCGCGGCAACTGTGTTCGTGTACGGACGAGACTTTGAATCGGCACCTATTTGGAAACGACGCCTTTCGACAGAGAGCCGCAGTCTGGCCCTTCAGACGATGCTGGGACGATCGTGGTCAGTACATACATGCAGAGGAAATCAGCACCGTGAACATGTCGACGTCGAATTCGCTCTCCAGGCTCGTTCCGAACCGCCGCAGCCATTTGTCTTGAGCCAGGTAGGCTAGCTTCTCTCGTGCCATCGGGCATTCAAACTTGAACTCGGCCATATTTTGAAGGTGATGGACCATCTCATGAACCAGGACCGACTGGTCCGCGGGTGATTTTCCAATCCAATCGTCCGGAAGGAAGATGGTTTTCGAATTGTTGTCATAAAGCGCGACAACCGTGCGCTGAGCCACTCGATCGATGCCCTCATCCTGCGTGAGACCCTGCCAATGCGCATGATCCGAAGCGCGCATGGTCGCAAGTTTTGCTTTCGAGGCGAATTCAATGGCCGGGTGATCCTTGATTGCCGGCAGATCGAAATTCGAGGAGAGCCAACTCGCAACCTCATCCAACAGCTCTTCCGCAGATCGAGCTGCATCGAGTCGGAGCTGAACCGAAGATGACCCGGCGGCGACGCTAGGCCCCAGATCATCACGACAATCGGCTTTGGGTGAGTCGAGTAGCGCTAAAGAACCAACGGCTACGACCAAAAAGAATTGTCTGAACATGAGAACCTCCAAAGAGGTTGCTTATTCGATCTTAAAACGGAGATGCTCAAGAAGTCCCGGCAATTATCGAAAACGTAGCATGTCATCTGCGGCGCTGTTGTGAACCCGCTCACAGTCCAGATATTGCACGCCGCGATAGAGGCCCGACTGTTGCAGCATCCACAAGGAGACGTGGCAGGTACGCCAGCTTCGTGCAAAGCGTAAGCGGTGGTCCGCCTTCATCGCGCCCGAATCACAGTCGTATGTAGTTCAAGTTTCGATCCTCGAAGCGAGGACAGCAATGGAGCCTGTAAAACCCCGCAAATGGGCCGACGACGAGACCAAGCTGCTCATCGAGCTCGCGCATCGGAAGGAAACTGTGCCGGCGATAGCGAGAGAGCTAGGACGTCACATCGCCTCCGTCAAACGACGAGCCCGCGAGTTGGGCTTGCTTCTACCGCAAAGCGAGGCCCATTCACGGTCACAAGCGGCGGTCAAGGGCAGCGCCAGGAGAGTCCGGTCCACCCGTGACAGCGGACATGCGTAACTTTTCGAGTTTCTTCGGCTCTGGGCCAGACGTACTCTACGCCTCATCCATTCCCTCCTGGCGTAAGAGCTGCCGATCTAGGTCATGCTCCCGGGCATAAAGCAGCGGATGAATATGTAGGGGTAGTCCTCGTCGTCTGAATCGCCCTCGAAATAGACAGGCCAGACCATGGCCCGCTCAGCCTTGTTAGGCTCGCTGATGACGGAATTGTCCGGCACCTCGACCCACACCATGATTTTGGAGTCGGGACTCTTTGGCACTCGCACGCGATAGTGACCGTTCTTCGTTTCCCAGTCGGCGTCTTCGACGACGTAGCCGTCGGCGGACGAGCAGCAGAGGCCGTTGCGGCTTTTCAGTTGGTCAAACCACGGCTTGAGTGGCGAGTTCGCATGACGCGCATCGAGGTCGCGCCCCATTGTCGGTAATGGCATCAGCCACAGCCCCAAGGGCGCGATAAAGCCGATCAGCGGTATCCAGCGCATCATCAGTCCGCGGCGCTCCTGCTACTCCGAGCGAATTTACCGCCTACGAATGTGAGTATGCTCCGGCTGCTGCGAGGTTCACACATCAACTCACGGCGCTGCAGGGAGGGCAAACGTGACATTCAACAAAATCCCGGCGCGCAACTGAGCGATCTCGCCGGCACCATGATGCCGCTGTGCCAATGGTCCAGCGCTTTGATGTGGATCAATGAACTTGGAAGTGACTAGTCACATCTTGCCAAGAGAGCCGCTACCGGGATGTGCCGAAATCTCGGTGGTCACTGGCGGCATTTATGCCTACTGCGGGGCATCGTACTAGCGACAGTTTCATTCAGACGTGGACAGCCTGTTCACGCAGGACGAGATCAAGCAGGTCCGACAGAACGCGGCCAAGTTGCGCTCCTCGTACAGCGCGCCGGGCAGCTAGATATCCGAACCGCTAGAGCATGATCCGGAAAAGTGTGAAGCGGTTTTCCCTCGCGACAAACGCGGAACGCGTTTGCACGGAGATCATGCTCAAACAACAACCTAAAGCGCGATGACGATTCGTCCCAATCTCATCGCGCTTTAGACAACTATCCCTGCCACTGCGATTGCGACTGCCCTGAACGTCCGGCCTGATCCACCCTCACCGCGACTGTCAGCGTCTCCGCGCCGCCGCCATAGCGGGTGCCGCGCACCGGCGCAGCGCCTAGATAGTCGAGCCCGATCGCGACGCGGACATGGGCCTCGGTGGAACAGATGCAGTTGGCGGGATCGAAGCCGACCCAGCCGAGATCCGGCACGAAGGCCTCGGCCCAGGCGTGGCCGGCGTCCTGGTGGACGGTACCGTCGGAGCGCAGGAAATGGCCGGAGACGAAGCGCGCCGGCACGCCGGCGGTGCGTGCGCAGGCGATGAAGATGTGCGCGTAGTCCTGGCAGACGCCGCGCTTGAGCGTGAACGCCTCGACCGCCGAGGTGCCGCTGTTGGTCGGGTCCTCGTCGAACGTCATGTGCTCGCTGACCTCCGACATCAGCGCGTGCAGGAAACCGAGCGTGTCGCTCTCGGCTTCGCTGCGCAATTGACGCGCAAAGCTCGCCATCGCCGGATTGACCGTGGTGAGCTCGGTCGAACGCAAAAAAAGCGCCGACGGAAAGCGCTCGTCTGCGCCGCGCAGCACGCCGCCGGTGTCGTGGGTCTCGATCAGGCCCTCGGCGCTGATCTTGATGTCGGCGACGGGACCACAGGACAGCACGTGGGTGACGTTGCCGAAGGCGTCCTCGTGCATGTCGAGCTTGGTGTCGGTGGAGACGTCGATCTGCCATTCCGCCACATATTGCCCGTCATGGCTGCCGGGCGTCATGCGCAGGATCTGGATCACGCTCGTTGCCGCCGGTTCGTAGCGATAGGTCGTGGTGTGCTGAATTCGCAGGCGCATGGTGGACCAGTGCAGTTAGTGATTAGGCCCGACTGCCTACCACGAAGAAGCTCGTCATGCCGGGCTTGACCCGGGCATCCACGCCCTTCCTCACTGAGCGAAAGAAAGAACGTGGATGGCCGGGACGCGCCCGGCCATGACGGTATCCCATTTCGTCAGCCGGGGGACATCAGATCAAATACTGCTTCGTGACGATTTCGCCCAGCCTGGAATTGTCCGCGATGAATTCCTGAATGAATTCATGCACACCTTGCTGGAAAATGTCGTTCATGTTGGAGTGTTCCAGTCGGTTGCGGATGCCTCGGGCGTGGCGCTGGGCCGGGCCCTGGCGGCCATAGGCGACGCCGATCTGGTCGAGATTGCGCACGAGATTGCCGTAGCAGCTCGCCAGTGACCGCGGCAGCGTGTCGTTGAGGATCAAGAGGTCCGCGATCAGCCAGGGTTTCAACGTCTCGCGATAGACCCAGTGATAGGCGGTGAGCGCCGACACCGAGCGGAGGATCGAGCTCCACTGGTAGAAGTCGAGCGGGCCGCCGACATGTTCCTCCTCCGGCAGCAGCACGTGGTACTTCACGTCGAGAATGCGCGCGGTGTTGTCGGCGCGTTCGAGATGAAGGCCGAGCCGCGAGAACCAGTAGGCGTCGTTGCGCAGCATGGTGCGGTAGGCCGAGCCGTCGAAGCGCAGCGAGGTCTCCTGCACGAAGCGCAGGAATTTTGCCAGGTCCTCGCGCGTCGAAGCGCCCTTGCTCCAGACTGCCTGGAGTTCGATCCAGGCCGAGTTGATGGTGTCCCACATCTCGCTGGTGAGCGCGGTGCGTACCGAGCGCGAGTTGAGCCGCGCCGCCTCGATGCAGTTCCTGATCGAGGACGGGTTGGTCGCCGAGAAAGAAAGATAGTCGACGACGTTGTGCTCGTTGGCTTCCTCATAGGTCTGATAGAAGCTCGCGGCGACGCCGGCGGTGAGCAGCGCCGAGTCCCATTCGTTGGTCTTGCCGACATAGGTGGCCGGCAGGGCGGTGACGCGCAGCGTCGCGTCGATGGTGCGCGCCAGATACTCGGCGCGCTCGACGTAACGGGCGAGCCAGTAGAGGTTTTCGGCGGTACGCGACAGCATTCTCTCTACTCGTCCAGTATCCAGGTGTCTTTGGTGCCGCCGCCCTGGCTCGAATTCACGACCAGGGAGCCCTCCTTCAGCGCCACGCGGGTGAGCCCGCCCGGCACGATTGTGGTGCGCTTGCTGCCCGTCAGCACGAAGGGCCGCAAGTCCACATGGCGCGGCGCGAGGCCGCTTGCGGTGCAGGTCGGGCAGGTCGACAGCGCCAGCGTCGGCTGCGCGATGAAACCTTCGGGCTCGCGCTTGAGCTTCTCGCGGAAGGCCTCGATGGTCGCTTTCGTCGCCGCGGGGCCGATCAGCATGCCGTAGCCGCCGGAGCCGTGCACTTCCTTGACGACGAGCTCGCTCAGATTGTCGAGCACATAGGCGAGGTCTTTCGGCTCGCGGCAGCGCCAGGTCGGCACGTTCTTCAGGATCGGCTCCTCGCCGAGGTAGAATTTCACGATGTCCGGCATGTAGGAGTAGATCGCCTTGTCGTCGGCGATCCCGGTGCCGACGGCGTTGGCGAGCGTGATGTTGCCGGCCGCATAGGCCGACATCAGCCCGGGCACGCCGAGCACGGAGTCGGGACGGAAGGTGAGGGGATCGAGGAAGTCGTCATCGACGCGGCGATAGATCACGTCGACCCGTTTCAACCCTTCCGTCGTGCGCATGAACACTTCGTTGTTCTTGACGATGAGATCTCTGCCCTCGACGAGCTCGATGCCGAGCTTGTCGGCGAGGAAGGAGTGCTCGTAATAGGCGGAGTTGTAGACGCCGGGCGTGAGCAGGGCGACCGTCGGCTCGGCAGAGGCGCTGAGCGGCGCGACGGAGCGCAAGGCCGCGAGCAACTCGTCCGGATAGCGCTCGACCGGCGCCACCTTGTGGCGGGCGAACAGGTCCGGAAACAGCCGCATCATGATCTCGCGGTTTTCCAGCATGTAGGACACGCCGGACGGCGTGCGCGCATTGTCCTCCAGCACGATGAAGTCGTTGGCGTCGACCCTGACGATGTCGATGCCGGCGATGTGCACGTAGACGTCGTGCGGCACCTGCTGGCCGTTCATCTCGGGCCGGAACACCGGGTTGTGGAAGATCAGGTCGGCGGGGACGACCTCGGCCCGCAGGATATCGCGGCCATGATAGATGTCGCGCAGAAACATGTTCAGCGCCCGCACGCGCTGCTTGAGGCCCTTCTCCAGGAGCGCCCATTCCTTGCCCGATATGATCCTGGGAATCACGTCGAAGGGAATCAGCCGCTCCGTGGACTCGGAATCCCCATACACCGCGAAGGTGATGCCGATCCGGCGGAACAACAGCTCCGCTTCCTGGCGTCGATATTCGAGCGCCTCGGGAGGCGTCTCCTTGAGCCAGCGTGCCAGCTCCTGATAGGCGGGGCGCAGGTCCCCGCCTGGAATGTTCATTTCGTCAAACGCGACTGCCATAGATCCCGACTGTTCTCCCCAGGCGTTGCGCCACTGGTCAGGTCGTATAGGTCTTGGCGAAGACCGCAACGTCCTGTGGCCATGCTTGCGAGAGTGCATGACTTACCCCGGTAGTAGCAAGGGCCGGGCCAGCGCGATAAGCATGGACTTCGAAGCATAGTCTTGGGGCATTTGACGGGGACGGCCGGAAAGGTGCCTGAAAAAATGGCTGAGGACTGCTTATTTCAGCAGCAAAACCGCGTGACTTCAACGCGTTACCTCGGCAAAGTCGGCGCCACAGGTGAGGGACAGGTTTATGAGCGAGATCGTCACGGCGGGCATTCTGGTCATTGGGGATGAGATTCTGTCCGGCCGGACCAAGGACAAGAATATCGGCTTCATCGCCGAATACCTGACCAATATCGGCATCGACCTGAAGGAAGTCCGGGTCGTCTCCGATGACGAGCCCGACATCATTGCGGCGTTGGATGCACTGCGGCATCGCTACACCTATGTCTTCACCACCGGCGGAATTGGGCCGACCCATGACGACATCACCGCCGACAGCGTGGCAAAGGCCTTCGGCGTCGGCATCGACCATCATCCCGAGGTGGTCGCACGCTTCCGCGAGCGCTGGAGCGAGCAGGACCTCAACGAGGCCCGCCTGCGCATGGCCCGCATCCCCAATGGCGCCGAGCTGATCCAGAGCGCCACCATTCTCGCCCCCGGCTTCAAGATCGGCAACGTCATCGTGATGGCGGGCGTGCCCTCGATCATGCAGGCGATGATGGATATCGTTTCGCCCAAGTTGAAATCGGGCGTCCGCATGCTCTCCGAATCGGTCCGTGCCAATGCGCGGGAGGGCGACATCGGCGGGCCCTTGCGGACGATCGCCGGCGACCATCCCGACACCATCATCGGCAGCTATCCCTTCATGGATGAGGAGCAGAAGCCGAACACCAATCTGGTGGTGCGCTCGCGCGATCCGGAAAAGCTGGCGGCAGCGATGGCGGCGGTGAAGGAAATGCTGGCAGGATTGAACGTCAGCCGCTAGCAGAAGACGCGTGAGCGGAATGGAGACGACGATGAGTGAGGCACCGGAACTGAGCGCGCAGGAGCGGGCGGGCAAGGCCTTCCCGGTTTCGTGGGACCAGTTCCACCGGGACTGCCGGGCGCTGACCTGGCGCCTTAACGAGGTCGGCCCGTTCCACGCGGTCATCGCGATCACCCGCGGCGGCCTGGTGCCGGCCGCGATCGTGGCGCGCGAGCTCGGGGTGCGCGTGATCGACACCGTCTGCATCGCCAGCTACGACCACACCAAGCAGGGCGACCTCCAGGTGCTCAAGGGCATTTCCGATGCGGCGATGAAGCTTGGCGGCGGCACCGGCAAGGGCCTTCTGATCGTCGACGACCTCGTCGATACCGGCAAGACCGGCAAGCTCGTCCGCGAGATGCTGCCGGATGCGCATTTCGCCACCGTCTACGCCAAGCCCATGGGCCGTCCGCTGGTCGACACTTTCATTACGGAAGTCTCGCAGGACACCTGGATCTTCTTCCCCTGGGACACCGCGCTGTCCTATCACCCGCCGCTCCGCGACGGCGCGGCGTAAGCCACGGGGGCTGATCACGATGGCCGGACGCGCGCGATTGGCATGGTTCGGCTTCGTCGTCGCGTTCGCGGTGACGCTGCTCGCAGCTCAGGCGCGGTGCCAGGATCGGCAGGCCCCGGCTCTCGACCCTGCCGTGATCGAGGACATCGTGGTCGGCAGCCGCGTTCTCGCCGAGCTTGGGGTGCTCGACGGCTTCGGCCATGTCAGCGCCCGTGATCCCAAGGATCCCAATCACTTCCTGATGTCGCGCTCGCTGGCGCCGGCGCTCGTCACCGCCGACGATATCATGGAGTTCGATCTCGACGGCAATGCCGTGGATGCCAAGGGGCGCAGCGTCTTCCTGGAGCGCTTCATTCACAGCGAGATCTACAAGGCCCGTCCCGACGTGATGGCGGTCGTGCACACGCACTCGCCCGGCGTGATCCCGTTCACGATCAGCCAGGTTGCGCTGCGGCCGGTCTTCCACAACGCGGCGTTCCTCGCCGCGGGGGCGCCGGTATGGGACATCCGCAAAGACTTCGGCGAGACCAATATGCTGGTCAGCAATGCGGCCATCGGCAAGGGACTGGCGCTCGCGCTCGCCGACAAGTCGGTGGTGCTGATGCGCGGCCATGGTGATGCCACCGTCGGCCCGTCCGTGAAAGTCGCGGTCTTCCGTGCCTACTACACCGACGTCAATGCGCGACTTCAGTCGCAGGCGATCGCGCTTGGCGGCGAGGTGAATTATCTGACGGCAGCGGAGGGCGCCAAGGCCGATGCGATCAATCTGCAGGTTCTCGACCGTGTCTGGAACCTGTGGAAAATGCGCGTCACCACGGCGCCACCAAAATAGTGCCGCTGCAAAACCGCGTCATGCCGACGGGCGAGATCATCGCCACCCCATATCGCGGCATGTTCACGGGCAACCGTGGCATCATCCATGATCCCGCGACGAAGACGCTGCTCAAAAAGCGCTGGTCGACGCCGGCCTGGCTGACCTGCACGTGCGAATTCCGCGGCCGTCGCCGGGAGGTGATGGCGACGCAGAGCTGGACCGAGCTGTTCTTCCTGGACGAGGCCACCGCGCTCGCTGCCGGACATCGTCCCTGTTTCTATTGCCGCCGCGACGATGCCAATCGCTTCCGGGCGGCATGGGAGAAAGGCAATCGCGTGCATGATGTCCGCATGCACGACATCGACACGGTGCTGCACCACGAGCGGCTCGATCACGGTCAGAAACGACTGCACGCGCTGCTGATGCCGCTCGACCAGCTTCCCGTCGGCGCGATGGTGAGCCAAGGCGGGGAGAGCTTTCTGGTGATGCAGGGCAGGGCGCTCCTGTGGTCGCCGGCGGGCTATACCGAGGTCGAGCGTCAGCCCAGCGAAGCAAAGCTGCTGACGCCGCCGTCGACGCTGCGCACACTGCACGCCGGCTATGAGCCCGTGCTGCATGCGACCGCATCACCCTAGCGCAGCGGCCGCCCCTGTTCATCCACCGTCATCCGCGCATCGCGCAAAGCCCATTCGCGGATCACTTGGCGGCATCGGGCGAGCTCCGCACCGACCGCCGCGTTCGCATCCTTCGCGGCGCGCTCCACCATCGCCCTGCAATTGACGAGCACGGAACGGTCCTCCGCGTGCGCGGGCAATGCAAGCGCTGCCAGCAACGCGACGCTGCACGCAAGCCGCATCATCCCAGCCTCTCGCGCGCGAGAGCAGCGCCGGCACCGAGCGCCATCAGCTTGGCTTCCGCGATCTCCCGCC
>NZ_JBANBA010000192.1:0-9287 GCF_059803475.1 Bradyrhizobium sp. UFLA05-89
CGTTGACATGGGCGAGCTGGAGCTCTCTCGTCAGTTGCGGATTATCTTTTCGATAATTTCGGACAAAGTTCCAGAAATAGTGGCAGGTCGTCTCAGTTTCGGGCGTGATCGCCGCCAAGAACGCGCCGCTGACGCCCTGCGAGCGATCGCCTTGGGGCGCGCCCGTATTTGTCAGCGCCACACCGACGTCGCCAACGACGACCGACGGAGCCAGGAACGTCACGATCTGCCAGCGATCGACGCGGCCTGGCCGTGCAAGCTGACGGCCCCAGAACGGGGGCGGCTCGATGTCGATCATCCAGCGCGTCATCGTCGCCGTGTTGTCCGTGTGGGTCACATCGAAGGGCGCAGCCGTGATCGCCTCGTCCCCGATGCTGCCGGCGTGCACATAGGTCTCGTGCGTGAGGTCCATGAGGTTGTCGACCACCAGGCGATAGTCGCATTTCAGCTGATAGAACGTGCCGCCGTCGCCGACCCATTCTGTGCCGTCGTTCCAATGAAAATCTGGAATTTTGGCGGGGTCCGCCAGCGCTGGATCGCCGGGCCACAGCCAGACGAGGCGATGCCGCTCAGCGACCGGAAAGGCACGCACGCAAGCCGACGGATTGATCGTCTTCTGTGCAGGCATGTAGGAGCAGCGGCCGGCCGAATTGAAGACCAGCCCGTGATAGCCACACATGACGTCATCGCCCTTGAGATGTCCCAGCGACAACGGCAGCAGCCGGTGCCAACACGCATCCTCCAGCGCCGCGATGGCGCCGTCCGTGCGGCGATAGAGCACGATGTTCTTGCCGCAGATGGTGCGGGCGGAAAGTTCGCGGGCGATCTCGTGGGACCATGCAGCCGCGAACCAGGCATTGAGCGGAAAGGGTTTTGGTGCGTTCACGGTGCAGCTATCTCCATGATTTAGTCGATGGTCGCGGGCTTGCCGTCTTAACTTCCATTTTCGAGCAGATTGCGTTGGCAATAGCTATCGGACAATCGGACAGAGTTGATATCCCTTATCTACTCTTTCGATATCGCGGCTTGGGCCACGTGAGGAGGATGTTTAAGGAGATGGCAAAGGATTGGGGTCCACTCGCGATTGATTTTGCCGCGATCCGTACTTCGCGACTGGTGTCGGAACTGGGCTCATTTTCGAAGGCCGCCGAAGTGCTCGGTACGAACCAATCGACGCTATACGATGGACCGGCTGCGCGGCGTTCCACGACAAGCTGTTCGTGCGCCAGCGCGGCGGTATCGCGCCAACGCCCCGCTGCGTCGAGATCGTCGAGTGTGCCAGCCGCCTGCTTGAGGGCTTTGAGGGCCTCATGCAGCCGACGGATTTTGATCCCGCCAGCGCGTCCGGGCAGATCACGATTGCCTGCAACTATTACGAACGCTCGATCATTCTGCCGCGCACCATCGCCGACATCAGACGCCGGGCGCCGCGCCTGCTGCTGGAAATCAAGACGGCGCGCGCGAAGGGGATCGCGTATCTCAAACGCGGCGAAGCCGATCTTCTCATTGGCCCCTATGAGGTGCAGGACGAGAGCTTCTATCATCGCCATCTGCTGGATGACCACTATGTGCGTTATGCACCGCGGCCATCCGCTCGCGGCAGGAGGCTGCGCGTCGACGACTATGTCAAGGCGAGCCATGCCGTCGTCACCTATGGAGGCACCTGGCGCTCAGGCTACCTCAGAGAGCTCGATGAACGCGGTCTGTCGCTCAACCGGGTAGTCACGGTACCGAGCATCTCAGATCTCACCCACATTCTCCCCGGCACAGATCTGATCTCGACGGTGCCAAGCCGCATCGCTTCGAACATCGCCACATCCGTCATAGCAACGTCATGTCCTTTCCCCGAACCGTTTCAGATCGGCATGACCTGGACGTCCCGGACGCATTATTCCGCCGCCCACCGGTGGCTGCGGCAACTTATGGCCCGGATTGCCGGCACTCTGCCGTACAAGAGCGCTCTCGCCGCGCCGTCCAGGCGCAGCCGCGGCAGTGCCAATGCCAGAGTTTGAATCTCCGGGCCGTCGGCATGCGAGTGTCTCCTTTCCGGCTGGATTTCGCACCAAGCCGCGCAAAACGCCCTCGCCAGGGCCAAAGGCGCCGAACCTGCACGAGCCTGGAAAGGAGTGGCAGGGACGGGAGAACCTGCCTCGCCGTCATCATTCAATTGACCACGAGCGAGAAAGTCGTCCTCGCTGCTATTCTAAATTCTCGCCATCAATGTGGAATTCGGCTAGAAGGCCGACGTGTAGCTGTACTCCGGCTCGGAATCGCGTGTCGATAATCGGAACGGCCCAGATAGTTCGCCACTGTCATCGAGTAGAACGCTGGGTCAATGCCATATTTCTTCTCAAGATGCTCAAACGAGCGACGGCGAAGGTTTCTGTCACCGTAGTGTGTAGTGCCGTGCGGCGTCGGTGCTCCATGAAGTACGGCATGCATCTCCGAAGCGGAGGCGCCTTTCGTGCTTGCGGCTGCCGCAGTCATACTCTTATCGACGCGGCTGGCGCTCGCTGCCGGCGCAGTGGAAGCCATCGTGCAAGCGGTACGACAGAGACCTCTTATCGTGCTTCGATAACGCTGCTGCATCGCTAAAGACGGCGGGCGTTTCTAGTGAGCCGAAACAGCGAATACCAAGAAAATCGTTACGAACTTCGGTCCGATCGATTTCAAGATAATCGATCCGCATGCACCGCAAACCGCTGCAGCCCCTTCCGGAGATCATGCCGTTCCACGCCTGCATAGCCACGCCCGGCATCCAGCACGAGCACCAATTTCGGAGTGAGCGATGAAATTGTGATTGACCGGGCGGCAACCCAAGGCTGCGGCACGCTACTCAAGGAGGATGGCTAAGCATGAGACGAAGTTAACTTCCTATGTGAGCGTCCGATATCTAATGTTTAAAAGAAATATACGAAGGTTTGTAATGCGCCTTTTTCTACTGTGCTTATTTAAGGGGCGGACGTAGAAAGCGCTCAGGAGCGCCTGTCCGGGTCGAATAAATTGCTGTATTTTTTGTCTGATCACTAATCTCTCCGCCAGAAGGGCCGGACGGCTACAAGCATGTTTAACCAGCTCACCACGTTGGAACGTTCAGGCACGCAGTTTATCGTCGGTAGCATTACGCTAGGGGCGGTGACGCTAGCTTCCTTGTATATTCACAGCCCTTTCGCAGCCACGGCGTTCGCCTATCTGGTGGTGATCTTGCTGTTTTCGCTGAGGGGCAGCTTCATCGCATCATTGGTCCTTTCCATCGTCTCCGTCGCTGGTTTAGCCTACGTTTTTACGCCGCCCACGTTGAGTTTTCGGATCGATAATCCCCAGGACCTTTTGGTGGTTGTCGCTTTTCTCACTGCGTCAATTGTCGGAACGCACCTGATAGGAAAAGTTCGTCGCAAAAGGGAAGTTGCGCGTGAGGCCGCAGCCAAGCTACCGCACAGTGCGGCCGATCTGCATAACCGCGAGAAACTGTGGCGCGCAATCTTTGAGCATAACCCGGCCATGTACTTCATGGTCGATGAGGCGGGGACGGTCCTGAACGTCAATACTTTCGGCGCGACTCAACTCGGCTATACGCCTGCCGAACTAGTCGGCCTATCCGTGCTGAAGGTCTTTCCGGAAGACGATCGTGAGGTCGTTCGCAAATGCATCGGGAGTTGTCTTGCAGATATCGGCCAATCGCGCACCTGGGACATCCGGAAAGTCAGAAAGGACGGCTCGGTGCTGTGGGTACGCGAAAACGCCAAAGCCATGCTGTGGGCCGAAGACAAGCTCATCGTCCTCATTGCCTGCGAAGATATCACTGAGCAAAAGCGGACAGAACTTGCGCTGCAGCGAAGCGAGGCCCATTTGGCACAGGCGCAGGAATTGAGTCACACCGGCAGCTTCGGCTGGAACGCCGCCGGCGAGGTCTTTTGGTCGAAGGAGACTTTCCGGCTTTTCGAATACGATCCAGACGTCAAACCGACACCGCAACACGTTCTTGACCGCACCCACCCAGAGGATAAGGCTTCCGTCCAGGAGACGTTGGATCGAGCATCGCGAGGCGAGGACTTCGAGCACGAATACCGACTGCTGATGCCCGACGGATCAATAAAGCACATTCACGCACTAGCACGGGCCACGAGAACAGCATCTGGCGATGTCGAGTTTGTCGGGGCGGCGATCGACATCACGGCAGCGAAGCAGACGGAAGGGCGACTGCGCCGTAGCGAGGCCTATCTCGCCGACGCGCAGCAGCTCAGTCGCACAGGCACTTGGTCCTGGGACTGCCACCGTCGCTGTTTTGCTTATCGCTCCGTCGAAGTCAGTCGTTTGTTTGGCTTCGATCCGGAAGAGCCCGTGACGCTTGAGGCCATCCGTTCCCGTATTCATCCAGATGATTTGCCGATGCAGCAGGAAGTGCAACGTCGGGCGATTGAACAGAAATCAGGGAACTTCGAATATGATTTTCGGATCTGTCTTCCCGATGGCGCGATACGGCACATACATGCTATTGCGCACGCCGTGTTGGGAAGCGATGGCTCGACCGTCGAGCTCATCGGAACGCATATGGATATCACTGAGCAACACGCAGCCAGGGAAAGGTTAGAAAACACCCTTGCTGCGCTACGTGAGAGCGAGCAACGTTTCCGTGACTACGCGGAAACTGCTTCCGATTGGCTATGGGAGACCGGGCCAGACCACCGGCTCACCTTATCGGAGCACACCAGCGCTACGGGCCTCTTGGCCACAGGGGCCATTGGCCTGCCTCGCTGGGAAATTGCGTGCGATGTTGAAGAAGAACCGGAGAAGTGGCGGCAGCATCAGGCGACACTCAGCGCGCATCTCCCATTTCGCGATCTGATCTATCGCACCATCAGCGCGACTGGGACGGCAATTTACTTCCAGACCAGCGGCAAGCCTTTTTTTGATGAAAGTGGCAACTTTCGCGGCTACCGTGGCGTCGCCACCGACATCACGACAAAAATTCGCGCAGATCAGGCAGAACAAGAGCTGCGGAAGGCACAGGCAGATCTTGCGCATGTTACGCGCGTGACCACGCTGGGGGAACTAACAGCCTCAATCGCCCACGAGGTAAACCAGCCGCTTGCGGCCATTATCAGCAACGCCGATGCGTGCCTCGGCTGGATAGACCGCGAAACTCCGGATGTTGCCGGCGCGCGCCGATCAGTAGAGTGGATCATCGACGATGCGATGCGGGCAAGTGAGGTCATCCGCAGGGTCCGCACGCTTGCGAAGAAAGGTGATATCGAGAGGGTAGCGCTCGACATCAATGAGGTCGTGAACGAGGTCATCGCGCTGGTGACACGTGAGCTGGCTAATCACCAAGTGACCCTGCGAACTGAGCTGGCGCCAACACTTCCCACGATCCTCGGTGACCGGGTTCAGCTGCAACAGGTGATCATCAATCTGGTGATGAACGGAATCGAGGCGATGCAAGCAGTTGACGACCGTACGCGCGAACTGGTGGTTCAATCATCAAAGGACAATAACGGCCGCGTGCAGCTCTCTGTGAGTGATTGCGGGGTCGGAATCGCTGAGGATGACAGGGTCCGCATCTTAGATCCGTTTTTCACCACCAAATCAACTGGCCTTGGAATGGGTCTGTCGATCTGTCGCTCAATCATAGAAGCTCATGGAGGCCGCCTATCGATCGTCCGCAAGCATGAGCCGGGCGCGACCTTTCAATTTGCCTTGCCGGTCGCGCCCTGATTGGGAGCTTTGAGTATCGGCGCGATCGCAAAAAGCTGATGGCCCGACAGGTTTATGTCTTTATGCTTCAAGCGAACGCATCGATGCATCGAAGCGAATCTTTTGCAGTGGGAGGTTCAGATGCCGTCCAATTCGGATCGGCCCATAATGCCGCTCAGAGACCGGATAGGCACGCACGCAGGCTGACGGGTTGATCGTCTTCTGTGCAGGCATGTAGGAGCAGCGGCCGGCCGAATTGAAGACCAGGCCGTGATAGCCGGACATGACGTCGCCCTTGAGATGTCCGAGCGACAACGGCAGCAGCCGGTGCCAACACGCATCCTCCAGCGCCGCGATGGCGCCGTCCGTGCGGCGATAGAGCACGATGTTCTTGCCGCAGATGGTGCGGGCGGACAGCTCGCGGGCGATCTCGTGGGACCATGCAGCCGCGTACCAGGCATTGAGCGGAAAGGGTTTTGGTGCGTTCACGGTGCAGCTATCTCCATGATTTAGTCGATGGTCGCGGGCTTGCCGTCTTAACTCCCATTTTCGAGCAGATTGCATTGGCAATAGCCATCGGACAATCGGACAGAGTTGATATCCCTTATCTACTCTTTCGAAATGGCGGCTTGGGCCACGCGAGGAGGATGTTTAAGGAGATGGCAAAGGATTGGGATCCACTCGCGATTGATTTTGCCGCGATCCGTACCTTGCGCTTGGTGTCGGAACTGGGTTCGTTTTCAAAGGCCGCCGAAGTGCTCGGTACGAACCAATCGACGATCAGCTACACGATGGACCGGCTACGCGCGGCGTTCCACGACAAGCTGTTCGTGCGCCAGCGCGGCGGTATCGCGCCAACGCCCCGCTGCGTCGAGATCGTCGAGTGTGCCAGCCGCCTGCTCGAGGGTTTTGAGGGCCTCATGCAGCCGACCGATTTTGATCCCGCCAGAGCGTCCGGGCGGGTCACGATCGCCTGCAACTATTACGAACGCTCGATGATTCTGCCGCGTACAATCGCCGAGATTAGGCGCCAGGCGCCCCGCCTGGTGCTGGAGATCAAGCCGGCACGCGCCAAAGGCATCGCGTATCTCAAACGCGGCGAAGCCGATCTTCTCCTCGGCCCCTATGAGGTGCAGGAGGACAGCCTCTATCATCGCAATCTGCTGGATGACCACTACGTGTGCGTCATGCACCGCGGCCATCCGCTCGCCGGCAGGAGGCTGCGCGTCGACGACTATGTCAAGGCGAGCCATGCCGTCGTCACCTATGGAGGCACCTGGCGCTCAGGCTACCTCAGAGAGCTCGATGAACGCGGTCTGTCGCTCAACCGGGTAGTCACGGTACCGAGCATCTCAGATCTCACCCACATTCTCCCCGGCACGGATCTGATCTCGACGGTGCCAAGCCGCATCGCTTCGAACATCGCCAAATCAATCGTAGCGACGTCATGTCCTTTCCCCGAACCGTTTCAAGTCGGCATGACCTGGACGTCCCGGACGCATCATTCTGCCGCCCACCGGTGGCTGCGGCAACTCATGGCCCGGATTGCCGGCACTCTGCCGTACAAGGCCGCTCTCGCCGCGCCGTCCGGGCGCACCCGCGGCGGTGCCAATTCCAGAACTTGAATTGGCTGCCTGCCGGCACGTGGGTCTCTCCGCTACTTTCGAATTTGACGACCCCTCCTCTATTCTCACCAAGCCGCCGACTTGCCGACGGCCCTGCACGACTAAGTCCGTTTCCGGCAGTCCGATCAGATGAGGCGGCTTCGTTAAGTTCCAATCGGACGAGCTCTGGCCGTCCCGCCACGCGGATCGGAACGAGAAAGCCGAGGTTGCCGGTGCCATGCTGTCGGCTTCAAAGAGTGTTGCTTCCGCGCGGCTCGAGCGCGCGCACCAAGCTTACTCCTCGGTCTTGCCCGGCGAAGACGAAACGAGCCTGTGGCCTTCGCCGTTTTCGTCAGCGAACATATTCAAGTCATCGAAAGAACAAGTTACACGAATCTATCAAGTATGACGTTTTTGGTAGATTTGACGCGAGGCTTTCCTGCGCGTAAGCACCGAAAACGTTTTTTGACAGTGGGCCAGCAGATGGGTTTGGCAGACGATGAATCGTGCCGTGGCCGCGGACACAGCCAGCAAGGCGAGTGCGGCATGAACTCCTCTTTCCATCGGCTGCTCGCGGATTACGTAGAGTATCATCGCGCCCCCTGGAATTGCGCGATGCACGTCTTCGGCATCCTGTTCTTGTTTCTGGCTGTCAGTCTTCCGCTCAGCCGTTGGGTCATCACACTATTCGGGATCCACATCAGCGTGGCGGCCATCGCCCTCGCGCCTGTGCTGATCCTTTGGTTCGTGCTCGACTTCGAGCTTGGCGCCGCGATCCTCGGCGCTGTGATCGCATTGCTTGGAGCTGCGGCCGTGATCCTCAACCATGTGACGACCGTCGGGATGTGGTCGCTTACTGCCGCCCTGATTGTGCTCGGCGTTGCATCGCTGATCATTGGGCACTCGGTGTTCGAGCGCCGGCGGCCGGCAATGGTCGACAATCCTAGCCATCTATTGGTCGGACCCATGTTTGTCATGGCGAAGTTAGTTGTCGCGCTCGGCTTTCGGCACGATCTCGCCGTCATCGTCGGGAAGCGTCGCCCTTTTCGGTGACCATATTTTCTCGCTACCGTCGCCTCGCGAGGGTCAATTTGAATGTTTTGGATTTTTGTGCGCAGGTCGATGAAGGTGGGGATGCCGGCCTCTAGCTGCCTGACGGACGCCTGCGTACCTCGTTGAATCTATTTTGATGAGTTCAGCCAACCAGGGCTCCAACCACGACTCGACCCGATCGATCTATGAGGCAAGAGGTCGGCATAAAGTCGGCAAAGCGTCCAATATCCGCCTCATCGACCTGGGCATGGATCTCCATGTCGTCGAGCTGGTGCGCCACCAGGAAGGCGGTTCGCGGCTCGAGGCCGACGGCGAGCGTCTGGCGATATGATGGTGTGGCCGGTGAGTGAGCTTGCGCTTTAATCTTGGGTATCGTGGTATATTCAAGACACATCGTGGCGCGCAGCATTAAGCTTTGAAGTGATCATCGTCCGTGGCGGCAGCATCTTCATCGCGCCAGCGATCGGTCCTGGTCAGGGCGAGGACCGCGCATGGTCGAGCGGAGCGATGGCACGAGCCAACTGGAGCCTTATTGGCCTTCGCCCCGTTGATTTTCGCATTGAAGATCTTCAGGGTGCCGGCAGCTGCTTAAGGATCAACTTAGCCAGCGTGGTTCCGATCGAACGAGCTGACCAAAATCAGGAGAACAGGCCGACCGGAATAGGTCGCGCGCACTTCGGCTCCTGCGGCCACTTTTCCTTCCACAGCACGAGTTCGTTGTTAGCATGGACGCTAAGATGCTCCCCCGGAAGACACACTCGTCTCTCATCGCGGAGGCAAAATAGCGAAGTCGGTGTCGCGATTCGCTGCAACATAATTCTCCCATTTCACTTTTCCGCCTGTCGGCTCAAAAGAATGTCGCCCCGCCCGAGTAGATCGGGCGGGGCGTAGGTGGAGGTAGATTACTCGCCGGTCTTGCGCGGCCGCGACCAGAGG
>NZ_JBANBA010000193.1:0-9327 GCF_059803475.1 Bradyrhizobium sp. UFLA05-89
CTTCTGCCAGACCCCGCGCGTGCTCACAAACCTGGAAGCCTGGATCCGCCGGAGATTGCGAATGTATCTCTGGCGGCTGCCGGTTCACCAACGGGGCTCTGGCGCATGTCCGGAAACCCGGCGGTTCAACACGCCCTACGAATCAGGCGTTCGACTCTCTGGGTCTCCCCCGAATCTTCACGCCTGTGCCGGCTTAACTCGATCGAACCGCCGTGGTACGGACCCGTATGCCCGGTGGTGGGAGGGGTGGCGTCGCGAGACGTCCCCCTATCCCGATCTATGACCTGTAGCAGTCACGCCGCCTTTTGCGGCTTCTGCTTCTGCTCGCACATCCATCCATCTAATACCACCGCCGCAGCCGCGCCTAGCAATTGCGCGACGACGAACGCGACGACCCCGCCGGGAGCGATCCCAGCGAATGTATCCGACAGCGACCGAGCAATCGTCACGGCTGGATTGGCAAAGGAGGTAGAGGCCGTGAACCAGTAGGCGGAAGTAATGTAGAGACCGACGGCGTACGGGATGGCCGTGGGCGTGCGCGCCGCACACCCGAATATCGTAAGCAGCAGCCCGAAGGTCGCAACGGCTTCGGCAAGCCATTGCGCGGCCCCGGTCCGCTGCGTCAGCGAAACTTGCAGGACCGGAAGTTCATACATCAGATGTGCCGTCCAGACACCTGCGATGCCGCCGACGATCTGAGCTGCGATATAAATCGGCGCAGCGGTCCATGGTAGCTTGTTACGCCAAGCCAGAGCGAGCGTCACGGCCGGATTGAAATGCGCGCCGGAGATAGGACCGAAGACGAGGATGAGAACGACAAGGATTGCGCCAGTCGGAATGGTGTTGCAGAGAAGTGCAAGCGCGATGTTTCCGCCCGCCAGCTTCTGCGCCATGATCCCTGAGCCAACGACCGCTGCGAGCAGGAATGCGGTGCCGAGCCATTCGGCAACGATGGAACGGGCGAGCGACGGCATCAATGGCGTTCCGTTGCCCGCGTCGCCCCTTCAATCTCGCCGATTGCGCGGAGCTTGCTCGAGAGGCTGAGTTCGTCAAACGAGCGCAGCGGCAATGATGTGAAGATACTGATGCGCTGATTGAGGAGACGATATGCTTCCTTGAAGGCCAGCGCGACTTCGGCCGGAGTGCCGGTGGCTTCCGCGGGATCAGGGATACCCCAGTGTGCCGTCATCGGCTGGCCGGGCCAGACTGGGCAGACTTCCTCTGCGGCGTTGTCGCAGACGGTGATGACAAAATCGAGTTTCGGTCCCTTGAGGAACTCAACCCAGGACTTTGAACGAAAACCCGTGGTGTTATAGCCCAGGCTGCGCAACAGTCGTAACGTCTCAGGATGGACTCGGCCCTTCGGCTGACTACCAGCGCTGTAGGCGCGGAATTTTCCCGCTCCAATCCTGTTGAGGACCGCTTCCGCAATGACCGAGCGCGCCGAGTTGCCGGTGCAGAGAAACAAGACACTGTATGGGTGATCGGCCATCTCGAATGTCCCTAGTTGCAGCAGGCCGTGGCTTCCTTCGCAACCGGCTGCGGCGCGCGGCACGCGCTCTGCTTCTCATGCGCGATCCGCACTGCGTTCTCGCCAGTGCCGTCGCCATAGACCGTGCTTTCGCCTGTCGTATGGAAGGTCTCCCAGGCGATGCCAGCTGGATCATCGATCCAGGACTTCTCAGATTTGGCATAGCAGCAGGTCGTCTGGCCCTGCTCGACGACCTCACCGCCCGCCTGCCGCAGGCGCTCATAAACCTCGTGTAGTTCCTCCGTGTTCTCCACCTGGATGCCGAGGTGATCGAGGCCGGGTTCGCGCCCGCGCGTCGAGATCGCGAAATTGACGCGCGGATCGTCCAGCATCCATTTCGCGTAGTCAGACTTCGCCACCGATGGCTGCGCTGCAAACAGTGCGGAATAAAATTGAATGGAATGGGGAATGTCCGCGACCGAGACATGAACATGGAGACGCTTCATGGGCTATCCTTTCAGGATGAGACTCTCGTGCGTGTGCGGGCGGACTTGCATACCGCGGCCGGCGCGCAGGACACCCCGCCGCAGCAATTTTCAGTGAGAAAAGCGATCAGCGCGTTCATGACCTCAAAGCGCGCGGCATAGATGATCGAGCGGCCGTCGCGCCGAGAGCTGACGAGACCGGCGGTCCGTAGCCGGTCAAAGTGAAACGTCAGTGTGTTTGGCGCGACACCGAGCGCGTCAGCAACGGCACCAGCCGGCATGCCGTCCGGCCCCGCCACTACGAGCAAGCGGAATACATCGAGGCGATTATCCTGCGCGAGCGCGGCCAGCGCACTCACAGCATCTGTCTTTTCCATAATTCAACGACTATTGAATTGACGATCAAATGTCAAGCAACGATAGATAAGTGGCATGTATGGAGACACGACCTCCATCGGGGGGATTGCCATTCCCTCGACCGATCCAGCGTTTCTTGAAGTGACTGTGGGCCTGCATATCCCGCTCGGGATCGCTTGCGTTCTCGCAGGGGTGGTCGCGCTGCTCTTACAGAAGCGCCGGGGGCGTCATTCTACGTTCGGTACGATCCACTTCTGGTGCCTGCTCGCGTTGTTCGCCTCCGTGACATTTCTCTCGATCATGCGCTGGAGCGAAAATTTTCACCTGTTCGTTCTGGGAGCTTGTTCCTTCGGCTGCGCATGGTTTGGTCGCTCGGCACTTCGGCTGCGTTGGAGACATTGGATCAGATTACACATGACTGGAATGAGCTTGTCTTATGTCCTGCTGGTGATCGCTTTCTATGTTGACAATGGAAAGCAACTGCCAATCTGGAAAGATCTTCCGCACGTCACGTATTGGCTGCTCCCTCTCCTCGTCGCGGCACCGCTGCTCCTACGGGCGCTCCTCTACCATCCCTTAGTGCTTGCGGCCCGCAAATCTTGCGAGGTCGTCCAAGCTCACAAACGTGCTTGAATCCGCACGATCGAAGTAGACTGACCTACCCCACGTCCTCGGCAGAGCAGACGGCTACGCCGGAATGACACTCAAGTCGCTCGCGGGGCGGGCGGCTGGCCGAAGTGAAAGTCTGTGCCAGCCATCCACATACGATGCATGATGATAGCCAACTTTCTCGCGACTGCTACGCATGCTTTCTTCATGCCTATGCGCTTGGCGAGTTGTGAGGTCGCCCTCGCCGACAGAGCCGCCCCTGGCCTTCTCAAGGGCGATCGGACGGCAAGCGGTACGCCCCGGCAATGGCAGAAGTCACGGCTATTTTCCGCCGGCGCGTTCCGCGCCTTTGCATCGCGAAACAAAATAGCCGTGCCTCTACCATCCTTCGCTCTGCTTCGGCCCTCCGCTTCGCTTCAGGTTCTGGTCCGTTCCGCCCGCCGTCAGGTGATCGCCACGAAGGCCGCGATGGGCGCGGCCGATACGGCAAAGGACCTCACCCATGACGACCGCCCACCACAACCCTCATTCCGAGCTACCCCATGCTTCGTCCCCGACCGATCACGTTCTCGCTGAACTTCAGCTCTTCGGTTTCCATCCCTTACAGGATGAGCCCGATCCACGGCCGCTTCCCGAAAGCAAGGCCATCACCGGCGCCATCGCCGACATCTTCGATGCGTTAGTCTCGACCCTGAATGACACGCGCCTCGAACCGGACCTTGAAGACTTGCTGTGGTCGACCGTCAATCTCTTTCATCGTGCAGCGGACCGCATTGAACGCCAGCTCGATGCCAACGAGCAAGCGCAGCAGAGGAGCCAGCGCGAGCAAAATGGCTCGGAAGTGCGATCCGTCGAGCTCGAACGGCTCACTGCCCAGGGCATCACGCTCATCGAACGCCGCAATACCATGGAACTCCTCCGCGATCAGGCTGCCGAATATTTCGAAGTCCACACGGGTTCGCCTTGGCGGCCGCGCTCCGGCTCAGTCGTCAGCCATCGTAACCTCACGGCCGCGATGATCGACAGTCGCGATTTTATCGCTGCCAGGCGTCGGGCCGAAACCGAGGTCATGCTTCCACCCGGACCAAAGATCGCGTTCACCGGTGGGCTTGATTTCAATGACGTCCAGCTCGTCTGGGATCGGCTCGACAAGGTCCGCGCGAAACATCCCGATATGGTTCTGCTCCACGGCGGCTCGCCGAAAGGCGCCGAGTTGATCGCTGCAAAATGGGCCAACAATCGGAAAGTGCCGCAGATCGCCTTCAAACCGGACTGGACGAAACACGCAAAGGCTGCACCATTCAAGCGCAATGATGTGATGCTGGAGGTCATGCCGATCGGAGTCATGCATTTCCCCGGCACAGGCATTCAGGACAACCTCGCCGACAAGGCAAAAAAGCTTGGCATTCCGGTCTGGAGATTCGGCAGGGACGGCGCGTGAGCGCCGTCTTAGCGGGCGATAAAAGCGACGGGGCAGCAAATTGAACGGACCGATGTGGCGGGACTCAGCGTGTGCATCAGACGGTGATTCGTTGGCAGCTCTCTACGATCCTTTGGAGTTCCACTATTGCGCTTGCCGTGATGCACAGAGAGTGCTTGCTCCGATTGCTGCCGTTCCGGGAGAGCAGACGCACGACGATGGCTAGGTGCAAAGCCATCCCGCGGTATTCATCGGTTACCTTCCGTCAGCCGGCCTCTGATTCGGATCACCTACCTAAGATTCCGTATACGAAACAGCGAGGTTTTCGCAGATCGACGCGAACGCCTTTTTCGCTTCCGCGTCCTCGAAACAAAACCGTGCCCCTTTGTCGCAGCGCTCGATCGACCAGTCCGCCTTGTGTCCTCGTGAAACGCGGGATGCCTCTTCGCGCAACTGATCTAATAGTCTTCCGTAGGCACGCACAATCACACAGTTTTCCATCTGAACGCTCATTGGAGAAGGCAACATAGGCGAGGCGATACATAGCCGGAAAGGCCCTGCTATAACAAATGCGAAGCTGCGGCTAGCCGCTGTCCAGTGTTTCCTCGGACACGATGTCCAAGCTCGAGCGCGTGTTTCTCTCGCTGGCCAGCCCTTTTGCGTTGAATTCCTGCAGCTACCGAGGATGTGCAGCGTAAAATTCCAGCCAGAGCCTGTGCTATTTTTTCGTCGGATAGCAGGTTTTGGTGCGCGCCTGGGCTGGGCGACTTCTAAAAAATGCGATTGATCGTGCTGGTCGCGTTGTTCCCCGTGATGGCTCAAATGTTTATTGGGGGTGGACGAATGCTTATCTGGCCTGCCTATTTGCGCTCGCGATCGGCGCAGTTGCGGGTCGTCAGATCAAGCGAGCAAATGATCTGCCGCGCCCACGCCGAGATGCTCAGGGTCTACGGCGTCGGTTGGGGAGAAGAATAACTGACGCGCCAATTTGTTTTCCGAAGCACTGGACGGCTGATCCGTGCATGATTGGCCTTATCCAGGAATGGCTGAAGGCGAACGTTTTAAGACCGGTTCGTGACCATTAGCCGCTTCACGGCGAACCGTCGCACTGCGCCTCGGTATGGCAGACGGTAAACCTTCAAGTTCCTCGGCTTCACCTTCAGCGGAGGTCCGCGCAATGGGTGCTTCGCTGAAGCGAAGGACTCGTGGCTCGCCGCAAGCGCGCGTTTCTGTGAAACACTCAAAATGGGAGTCGAGTGCTCAAAACGGCTCTGCTCGAATCCGTGCAGGGGCCACTAGCAATGATGGTCCCCACCGCGGATCTTTTGGCGCTCGCTTGCTCACCGAATCCGGCCGCTAGGAAGGCGAACCGGACCGAGGTCGTGCGCAGTTCTTCCCATTACCAGACGAACTTCGCGCCGTCCGGTAGTTCGCAGACGAATTCGCCCTGGTTGACGACTTCGGTCGCCCCGACAGTAAGTTTGGAGGCCCGCACCGTGAGCTTGCCTTCGCGGCTGAGGCTGTGGCGAATGTATTCCGTCACCGGATGTCCCGAGCTGTCCACCGTTTGGTGCGCATTTGCAAAGCTGATGCCGTGCTGCGTGCTCACCCTGAAGGCGCTGATAACTAGTCCGCCCTGCACAGCCGGCCCGGGCTTACCGCCATCGATGGTGGTACAGCGGCTGAGATCCAGTACGAGCCTGACATCCTTGCCGGCCTGCAAGGCGCTGAGCACCTCGGCGTATTTCGGCGAGGGATCATCAGCCTTGGCGATCGTGGTCACGCTTGTAGCCAAAAGCAAGGACAACAGGATCGACAGGCCTCTCGCACTAAACTGCATATACTCTTCTCCTCCACAAGGACCACTGGCCGCGCAAGCAGCCACATGCCCGATGTCATATTCGCAAACAGCTTGGCGCATTCCCGACATCAGGCACGTTGTCCTTACGACAACATGTGCTCCCACCACGCACAAGCGGCAGCGAGGCCAACCTAACGTCACAACCTCGTACGTAAGGTTTACGAAGTAACGTCACGGTTTTGCGATATCCGATGCGCTGTCTAATCCCGGTAGTCGCAGTTGCGAGGGAGTGGAAACCTTTCGCTTCGCGCCGGGCGGCGAAATGCCGCCGTCTGCTGCAGTCTCCGTCCGAAAAGCGCAGGTCTTCAAAAAGACGAGCACGAGGCAGGATCTCGAACGTTCATACCTAAGCTCTTTGATCTCATCATAGAGCATTGCAAGGTGGCAAATGATGCCGCGCGTCCGACGAACATCGCTCTGCAAAGCGGCTTAGGCACCGTTCAAGAATCTTAGCTTAAGGGGGCGCTGCGAAATCATCGCGACATTGCTGATGGGACCCTACGTAATGATACGGAGGGCGGCTGTCGCACTTTCTTGATCTACGAATTGCATCTTCTTTTACATGACACCATACAGACCAATCTACGATCCGCATCTCTGGCGAGGTCGTGCGCAAGCAACGCGGACCAAAGCCGATTTGCTTGGGCCCGGCAAACCCAGAGACAGGCTTCTGAAAATCGCCGAGGAATACGACAAGCTGGCCAGGCACGCCGAGGAGTGTGGCCCCCACAGAGACGGTGAAGATCTGGATTCGCGTCGCGATTTCTGATCGTTCTCCGCTTTTCTCGGCTAAACCGTCGAGTGGCTCGCTCCTAAGGCCAAGACAAGCGTCTTGGCCCGATCTCGGCCAAGTCTTTCGTACGCCGGTGCCTCGTCGGCCCGCGGACGCCGGGACGCTTAAGCGAAACTCACCGCATCATGCGCGTTGCCAATCCGCAACGTGCGTGCTCACCGGTGCAGATTGCTCGCAGTGCACACACTTTTGCCGATAACTGATTTCAGAACAGAAACGACGACCAAGAGGGGCAATCAGTATTGATTCAAGCCGAAAAATCCGTAGTCGACTACCTGCTCGCATCGTTGACAATCAGCGCTCTGCAGAATCGGGTCGCTCCCACCCACGAACAGGTGATACATCATTTGGAACTTGCCTGCCATCGAGCAGGTCTTGTACGGACGCCAGCATCTATGATCCGGATATTGGAGCATATCTCACGCGAGATCAGTAAGGCAGAGTCGGTGTTGGAGTTCATCGGCCGCGGAGAGGGGCACCCACACTGAGTTGACGAATGAAGATCCTGATGCTCCTAGTCGTCATGCGATCTAAGCGGAAGGGATTGGCGGGCGGACTTGAGTTTTCGGTCTCGCATGCCCGTCCCGTCGTGATCTTTAGAGCGATGCAAAGTTATCTTGGCTTTGAGGCTGCCGCCGGTTTTGGGATGCCTTAAGGAAGCTGTCGCGAGCGCGGCGAGCCGCCACGGTCACGAACGGGCTGTCGACCGAATGCTCTCCATGCTCGGCTCGCAATTCATGGGTAGGCGAGAAGCAGCGCCTAGCTATTCTCGATCAAGCATTCGACCACCTTGTCACCCTTGGCTCGCCACCCAAATTGGTGAGGTGGGTAGTTGCGAGGTGCTGTCCGCGACATTCCAATCATCGATTGTGGAGATCCATCCGGCAGGACATGGTTTTTTAAAACGTTCGAATATGCCGAAAATTTCATTCAGTGACAGATCATTTTGCGAGTAACGGAACTTGCGAACGGCGAAATGAGCTCCCAACTCATTAAGAGAGATTGTGGGTTAGAGAGATCGGTTTGGAATTGGCGAGGTCAGCTCGTGAGCGCCCGTCTTATTCAACTAAACGCACTCCGCGGGTAAATCTTTCTCGGGACCGCAATTACCGCAGAAACAAATTTCATCTCCCATCCAACGCGGATTGTGTCTCGATTTTATCACGTTTTCGTTCTATACGTTAGGTTACGCCGTGGTGGTGGTGGAAGGCGCAATCCGTACATCTATGAACGGGGACCACCACCGTGTTTGCCCTTGGACTTGCCCTCAATCTCGCTGGGCTCGGCCTTCTGTTGTGGCTGGCCTTTGCTCTCGCAGTATATGCGCTCCCATTCTTTGTTGCAGTCAGCGCCGCTGTAATGGTGTTGGATCGCGGCGGCGGAATTGCTGGTGCGGTCGTTGTCGGCATCATCAGTGCCGCCTTGACGCTCGTCACTAGTCAGCTTGCCCATTCCATGGCGCGGCTGATCTTCTTGCGAGGCATGATCGGCGCGGCTTTTGCCGTTCCGGCGGGAATTGCTGGTTACCATGTGACGCTCGCGTTATCGCAGATCGCCGTACCATGGCCGTTCTGGCGTGAGACCTTCGCTTGCGTCGGCGCAATCTTCATCGCCTGGAGGGCCTGGATGCAGATCGGTGTCTTCGAGCGAGGAGTGAAGCCTGGCGGGGTAACCAAATCAACCGGTCCTGACGTCCGTGACGCCTGAGGAAACCTCCTTCCGCTACATCTGGGGTTGCTTTGCTCTAGCAGGGTGTCCAGGCCATCTCGTTGATGAAGCTCTCAGGACATGGCGGCCTTCGTTGCGCTCGATCCCGCTGTGCCGACCCTCATTCGGCCCTTTATGCGCCGTCGACGATGGCTGTCGGCTGTGGTTGTTGCCCAACGGCAATGTCGCCTTTTCCCGCAGGCTCTTTCTTTCTCTACTTCGAAACCGGTCGCCTTCTTGTGCTGCAAAGCGAGCTCTGCCACGTCTTTTCCCGCTTAAGTCTGTGTTCAGCGCTCGGACGCACCTCGCCTCGTTGGCTTGATCTGGCCGAAGACCGGCTGCGCCTCGATCGTCTGAGCCGCAACGCCTTCGGTTGAGACTTTCTTCCCCTGGGCTACGCCCATTCCTCGCGAGACAAGAAAGTCTCCCCGCCGGCGTCCTCCGCTTAACGCTCCGGCCCGCGGGAAGAGGCGGGTGCGTCGCCGATCGTCTTCGGCCGTCAGATCGCCATCGAGGCCGCGGTGGTCGCGGAGCTCGAAACAACTCAAGGTAGAGTAGGCGCGCAGCGCCATACCGCCTCACGGCGGCTGGTTTCTGCACGCCTCTCGCCGAACCGGACGTGCC
>NZ_JBANBA010000194.1:0-9097 GCF_059803475.1 Bradyrhizobium sp. UFLA05-89
TCGCCCGGCCGGTTGCCCCTGATCGTGGGGGTATGGACGGTGTGGCCGGCGGCACGAATGGGGGCGGCGACGGGCTCAAGCTCGGCTCCGGTGTGCCAGGCGCCGTGGACGAGGACGTAGGTCGACATATTGTAGCTCCTCCGCAAGGATGGTTAGATCGGCGCGGCAATCACCGGCCAAAACCTTGCCGACTGAACGTCGGTCGTTGCCTTTGTTGCAGCCATATTGAGCCGGCCGGGGATCGGTCCGCTTGGCTGGCGCTGAACCGGATTGGTCTCGGAGCGAACTGATGGAGCAGGTCAATCCAGCAAGCCGGCCGCGGCACTTCGTCTGGAATACGGCCGAGGCGCGCCCGGCCGAGCAGTTTTCCTTCTACCGTGAGGCGATCTGCCAGGCGTTCATGAACCTGACGCCGGAATCGGCGACGACGTCGTATTTTCCGGCAAAGGTGGAGACGATCAGGTTCGGCGCCGGCGCGGTCAACCGCGTGGTGTTTCCCGAGCATACCGTGCATCGCTCGCGCAGCGATATCGCGGCCTCGAACGAGAGCTGCTTCTATCTCAACTTCAAGCTCGCCGGCCGCTGCCGCATCGTGCAGGGGGATCGCGACGTCAGCCTGTCGCGCGGCCAGGTCGGCATCTGCGACAGCGACCGCGAGGTGAGGTTGCTGCATGACCGCGGCCCGACGTTGGAGGTCGCTTCGTTCTGGGTGCCCTCGCGCGCGCTGCGCGACCGCCTGCCGCCGGGCTTCGATTTCGAAGCCGAGCGCGTCTCCGATGATCCTCATGTCGGCCATCTCATCGTCGAGACGGCGCGCGCGCTCAACGCCGGCGCCTTGCGAATGACTGAGGAGGACAGCGTGCGCCTGTTTGGCGTGCTGCTCGATCTCGTGGCGCTCAGCTTGTCGCGCCGCTCGCGCGCGCAAGTCGCGGAAGCGGCGAGCTTTGCGGATGCCACGGTGCTGGCGCTGCGCCGCGCCATCCACGAGCGACTGCGCGAGCCAGGGCTGACCGTTGCGGCGGTCGCGGGTGCCGTCGGCATCAGCGAACGCTATGTGCACAAGCTGTTCGAGCGTTCCGGTACGACGTTCTCCGATTACATCATGGAGCGCCGGCTCGACGGCGCCGCGGCAGATCTGCGAGATCAGGCCGTGGCAGGTCGCGAGATCGGCACGATCGCGTTCGACTGGGGCTTTTCGGACCTCTCCCACTTCACGCGGCGCTTCAAGCAGCGCTTTGGTTGTCGGCCGCGCGACTGGCGCAACTCGTGAGCGGATGCGATAGGGCTACAGCGACCGCGCGATCAACAGCTTCATGATCTCGTTGGTGCCGCCATAGATCTTCTGAATGCGGGAATCGATGAAGATGCGCGAGATCGGATATTCCTGCATGTAGCCATAGCCGCCGAACAGCTGGAGACATTCGTCGGCGGTCTCGACCTGCTTTTCCGAGCACCAGTATTTCGCCATCGAGGCGGTGACGGTGTCGAGATCCCCGGCGACCAGGCGCTCGACGCACCAGTCGACGAAGACGCGGGCGATCATCGCTTCGGTCTTGCGCTCGGCGAGCTTGAACGCGGTGTTCTGGAATTCGAGCAGCGGCTTGCCGAAGGCGGTGCGCTCCTTGGTGTAATCGGCGGTGAGTTTGACGGCGCGCTCCATCGAGGCAACGGCGCCGACCGCGAGCGCGAGGCGCTCCTGCGGCAGTTGCTGCATCAGTTGCACGAAGCCTTGCCCCTCTTCGTTGCCGAGCAGGTTTTCCGGCGGCACCGTAACGTTGTCGAAGAAGAGCTCCGAAGTATCGGAGGCATGCAGGCCGATCTTGTCGAGGTTGCGCCCGCGGCGATAGCCGTCCGCGCCTGCGGTCTCAACCACGATCAGCGAGATGCCCTTGGCACCAACCTCGCCGGTGCGCGCGACGACGATGACGAGGTCGGCGGCCTGGCCGTTGGTGATGAATGTCTTCTGGCCGTTGATGACGTAGGAGTTGCCCTGTTTCTTCGCCGTGGTCTTGACGCTCTGCAGGTCCGAGCCAGTGCCCGGCTCGGTCATGGCGATGGCGCCGACCATCTCGCCCGAAGCCATCTTCGGCAGCCAGCGCTGCTTCTGCTCCTCCGACCCGTAATTGAGGATGTAGTGCGCGACGATGGCGCTGTGCACGGAGACGCCGGTCGTTACCTCCGGCACCGTGCTCTCGATATCCTCCAGCACCGCGGCATCGTAGGCGAAGGTCGCGCCCAGGCCGCCATAGGCTTCGGGCACGCTCGGCAACAGCGCGCCCATCTCGCCGAGCCCGCGCCAGGCCGAGCGGTCGACCATCTTCTGCGCACGCCACTTCTCGGCGTGCGGCGCGAGGTCCTTGGCGAGGAACTTCCGGAACTGGTCGCGGAAGATTTCGAGCTCTTCGGTCATCCAGGAGGAGCGGTAGGACATGAAAACTCCGGTCGGCGGTGCGACTGTTTTTGGTACTCCGGTGAAGGCGGGCAATTATTGTGTTTTCAGGCTGCGCCGGTGGCGCTACCAAGGCAACCGGATTCGAGCCTTTGGGGGTGTGTGATTTTGACCGCCGAAACGACTGAGCTCAAGACCACCGAGCTCAAGATTGATATCGACCGCGCGGGCGCCGTCTCCGCACTGTTGACGATGCCGGACAAGCCGCGCGCCTGCTACGTCTTCGCGCATGGCGCGGGCGCGGACATGCGGCATTCGTTCATGGAGAAAGTCGCGGCCGGTCTCGCCGATCGCGGCATTGCGACGCTGCGCTACAATTTTCCCTACATGGAGAAGAAGCTGGGACGGCCCGACACGCCGATGATCGCGCACGCTGCCGTTCGAACGGCGGTCGAGGAAGCGGCGCGGCTCTGCGCCGGTCTTCCGCTATTTGCCGGCGGAAAATCGTTCGGCGGGCGCATGACCTCGCAGGCGCAGTCCAAGGCGCCGCTGCCCGGTGTGCGCGGGCTCGCCTTCCTCGGCTTTCCGCTGCATGCCGACAACAAGCCTTCAATTGAGCGCGCGGCTCATCTGTCTGGAATAGAGATCCCGATGCTGTTCCTGCAAGGCACGCGCGACCGGCTCGCCGATCTCCGCTACCTCGAACCCGTGATCGAGGGGCTCGGCCCGAAGGCCAGGCTGCACGAGGTCGCCGGCGGCGATCACTCCTTCGCGGTGTTGCGGAAGTCCGGCCGCAGCAATGAGGAGGCGATGGAAGAGGTGCTCGATACGCTCGCGGCGTGGATCAACGAGTTCGTCTGAGCCTTCGCGCGGTCATCCGGCATAAAGCCCTTTGTCGCGCGCCTTCTGGATCGCGAGCGCTGCGATCAGGTCGAGCGACGGCGTCGAGAGGCCTGCGGCGTGGGCAAAGGCGGCCGGGGCCTTCACTAGCACGTCGATCTCCATGGCGCGGCCGAGCTCGTAGTCCTGGAGCAGCGACGGCTTGTGATTGGGCGCCGGGCCGCTCCGCGTCATGCGCTTGACCTCGGGGATGTAATGCTGCGCGATCTCGTTGGCCTCGTTGAGCAGGCGCGGAATGACATCCGTGAAGGCGGGGTCGTTGCGCACGCCGCGCGCAGTCAGGCCCGTGAGCAGGCACAGCACCGTCAGCGACATGTTGGTCAATAGCTTTGACCAGATCGCCTCGCGGATGTCGGAGACAGGCGGTGATTCGAGTTTTGCGTCGTTCAGGGCCGTGCGGAGCTGCGCGATGCGCTCGCTGTTGCGGTCGTCGCACTCACCGACCAAGAGCCGGTTGCGGTCGGCCGAGAGGTTTTCGACGATGCCGGGTTCGACCACCTCGTTGGAGGAGAACACGACGCCGCCGATGATCCGCTCTTTCGCGATCGCCTTGCGAAGCCGCGCACCGGGATCGAGGAAGGCGAGGTCAGGTGGGGCGGGGTGCCGCGGCGGTAATCCGATATTGTACCACCAGGGAATGCCGTTCTGTGCGAACACGATCGCGGTCTCTTCGCCAAGCAACGGGGCGATGCCGGTGACGAGGCCCGGCAGGCCGGTTGCCTTCAGGGTAGAGATCACGACGTCCTGCGGCCCGAGCAGAGCCGGATCGCCGGAGGCGCGGACCTTGGCACAAACTTCCGCCTCGCCGACGCGCAGCTTCAGCCCGTTGGCGCGCGCTGCCTCCAGATGCGGCCCGCGCATGACGCAGGAGACCTCATGGCCGGCGCGTGCAAGCCGCACCGCAAGGTGGCTGCCGACGGCACCCGCGCCGAAAATGCAAATACGCATGATATGACCGCCCCGTCCCGAGGATTGATCTTTGGCTCGCGCCGACGGACAGCATGGCACAAGCCGCCATGCGATGGGCGCGACCGCCTCCCCGCGGAAAGTGATGGATCAAGGGACGCGGCCACGGTCATAGTGCGTGGCCTGACAAAGAATAATGCCGAGAGGACCGCCCATGCCGGCCAGCCCTGTCTTGTGGACCTTTGACGAGCGCGGGGTCGCGACCGTCACGCTCAATCGACCCGAGGTCAACAATGCCTATGACGGAGCGTTGATATCAGGCGTGCTCGCCGCGATGGACGAACTGAGCGGCAAACCCGATTTGCGCGTCGTGGTGCTCAGGGGCAACGGCAAGCACTTTCAGGCCGGCGCCGACCTCAAATGGATCAATTCAGTGCGGCCGCAATCGCCTGAAGCGAACGAGGCGGCCTCGCGGGCGACGTTCGAGGCGGTGCAGCGGCTGAACACGCTGCCGATCCCGACCGTGGCGCTCGTGCAGGGCGGCTGCTTCGGCGGCGGCACCGGCGTGATCGCGGCGTGCGACGTGGTGATCGCGGCCGACAATGCGCTGTTCTCGATCACCGAGGTGCGTTGGGGCCTGACCGCTGCAATCATCATCCCGCAGCTCTGCGACGCCATCGGCGTGCGTCAAGTTCGCCGTTACGCGCTGACCGGCGAGCGTTTTGGCGCCGATGAGGCGCGCCGCATCGGCCTCGTTCATGACGTCGTGCCGCTCGCCGAGCTGGAGGCCGCCGGCGCGAAAGTGGTCGAGCAGTTGCTCGCCAATGGGCCGGAGGCGATGGCAGAGACCAAGCGGCTCGCGCTGGAAAGCTCGTTCGGCGGGATGAGCGTCAATGACGCCGCCTATGCGCGCCTCGTTCATCTGCATTCGCTCAAGCGCCAGAGTGCAGAAGCGGCGGAAGGGCTGGCGTCCTTTGCCGAGAAGCGCGCGGCGAAATGGAGCGGCAAGGCCTGAGGGATCGTTGCCAGCGTCCGGATATTTACAACGCCTATGACGGACAGGCGGTGATCTAAGCTGGTGCTTTCAATTTCGCGCGTCTGTATCGCAGCCACACGACTGCAAAATAGCCGAGCGATGTCGCGGCCAGGATCACAGGCAATGTGGCAACGGCTGACCATGCGGCCAGTTCGGCGAGGCTCAGTTGATGATGAGGATGAAGCGGTCGACTGGCATTCAAGGCATACAGAAACCAGAAGGCGGTAGCGGCACTCACAATCAGGCAGATGAACCAGCGACGCAAGGTGTAGCCGATCCCCGCTCCGACGATGATCCCCGGAATGGCAAGCAGGTACAACTCGGTCTGCCAAATCCCCGCGAGGTCACGTGCAAACAGAAAGATCTTCATGACGGATCCCAGAGCGCCAGACGTCATAGCTGTCCTGCTACTAGAAAACGTTAACGGGATCGGCGCAATTCGCGCCGTGCAACCGTGCCGATCGGTCGCCCCTCAGCATCCCCGGCAGATGCCGCTCATGCTGCGATAGACCGCGTCGTCGTCCTGCCGCATCTGCTTGAGCGATTCGAGTGTGGTGCTCTCGCGTGGTGGCTCGGGCTTGCGCTTGGTCGCAAGCTCTTCCTCCTGCCGCTTGTAGCAGGCCTCGCGGTCGGCCTTGGCCTGGATGAAGCGGCAGTTCTGCTCCACTGCGGAAGCCGGCGCGGCCGAGATCGCAAGGCAGATCAGCGAAATCAGGGTGCGTTTCAAAGACATCGATCCTAGGGGCGCCTGTTCTGTCAGTTCCGCCGAGCGGGATCAATCGTCTTTTGGCGCCATAGGACTTTACATCGTCGATCCCTTTGTCGAGATAGCAAAAAGGGCCCACCTTGGGTCTCAAACGACCGGATTATCGTCTTGCAGAGAAAATCCATTCGGGAACCTGCGCGCCAGGTCCCGCTCTATGGCGAATATGAAGTGGTGGTGCTCGGCGGTGGGCCGGCCGGCATCGTCGCGGCTGCCTCGGCGGCGCAGGCGGGTCGGCGAACGCTTCTGATCGAGCGTTACGGCTTTCTGGGGGGCATGGGCACGGCCGCCGGTGTCACCAATTTCTGTGGCTTGCACGGCAATGTCCATGGCAGGCACCACCGTCTCGTGCAGGGCATGGCCTCCGAGCTGCTCGCGCGAATCGATCGGCTCGACGGCCTCAACAAGCCGCATCTGATCCTCGGCAAGGTCTTTGCGCAAGCCTACGACACCGCGGCCTACAAGATCGCGGCTGATGATCTCCTTGCAAGCCACAACGTCGACATCCTCTTCCATGCGCTCGGCGCCGGCGTCGTGATGGGCGATGCGCGCCGTATCGACGTGCTGATGGTCGAGACCAAGGCCGGACGGCAAGCGGTGCGAGCTGAGATCTTCATCGATTGCTCCGGCGACGGCGATCTCGCAGTCTGGTCCGGTGCGCCCTACGAGATCGGCGACGAACACGGCCATCCGCTTTACCCGTCGATGATGTTCCGCCTCAACGGTATCGATCCCGAGAAGGCTGGCGAGGCCTGGCGTACCATTCCGCAATTGATGGAAAAGGCGCTCGCCACCGGCACGCACAGCTTTCCGCGCAAAAGCGCGATCGTGCGGCCGCAGCGCCATGGCATCGAATGGCGGGTGAATTTCACGCAAGTCGCGCGCGAGGACGGCCATGCCATCAACGGCATCGAGCCTGGTGATCTCACTCGCGGCGAAATCGAGGGCCGTCGCCAAGCGCTCGCCGCCTTCGAATTCCTGCGCACCGTGCCAGGCTTTGAAAAATCCTATATCGTCGATCTGCCGCCGCAGCTCGGCATCCGCGAGACCCGCCGCATCAAGGGCGGCTACCAGCTCAGCGGCGAGGACGTGCTCACCTGCGCCTCGTTCGAGGACTCGATCGGCGTCAACGGCTGGCCGATCGAGGCCCATGTGCCGGGCGACGTCGTCTTCACCTTCCCGCCGATCCCCGAATCGCGCGGCTACAACGAATTGCCGTATCGCATGCTGGTGCCGGAGAGCGTAGACAATCTCCTGGTCGCAGGCCGCTGCGCCTCCATGACCCATGAGGGCCAGTCGGCGGCACGCGTCTCCGGGGCCTGCTTCGCGATGGGGGAGGCGGCCGGTTCCGCTGCTGCGCTGGCGCTGGCAGGCAACCAGATCCCGCGTGACATCCCGGTTGAAAAACTGCAGGAAACATTGAAACAACAGGGCGCCTTCATCGGGCGGGACCAGACCGTGCCAGAGGGCCTGTGAAGAAACGACGGAGGAAGACGGATGGGTTGGGTTGCGCGGTTCGCGGGTGTAGGCTTGTTGGCGCTGACGACGATTGCAGCAGCGCAGGCCGAGGAGGCGCTGAAGGCGAAAGTTGGCGTGCTCAGGCTGTCGTCCTCCGCGCCGGTCTTCATCGCGCAGGACAAGGGCTATTTCCGCGACGCCGGCCTCGATATCGAGCTGAAGTTCTTCGATGCGGCGCAGCCGATCGCGGTCGCCACCACCTCGGGCGACGTTGATTTCGGCATCACCGCCTTCACCGCAGGTCTCTACAATCTCGCCGGCAAAGGCACGCTGAAGGTCATCGGCGGCATGAGCCGCGAAAAGGCCGGCTATCCCCTGATCGGCTATTTCGCCAGCAACAACGCTTACGCGGCCGGGCTAAAGACGCCGAAGGATCTCGCCGGCAAGCGAGTGGCTATGACGCAGGTCGGATCATCCTTTCACTATTCGCTCGGCCTGCTCGCGGACAAATATCACTTCAAGCTATCAGACGTGAAGATCGTGCCGCTGCAATCGCTGTCGAATGCGGCGGCGGCGCTGAAGGGCGAAACGGTCGACGCCGCGCTGCTTCCCATCTCCACCGCGCGAAAGCTGATGGATGACGGCGGCGCGAAATTCCTTGGCTGGGTCGGCGACGAGACGCCCTGGCAGCTCGGCGCCGTGTTCGCCTCGCCCAAGACACTCGCCAACAAAGTGTTGGTGACGAAGCTGCTCGGCGCGCTGGCAAGAGCCGATCGCGAATATCACGACGTCATCCTGGCTGCGATGAAGAATGGCACCGTGCCGATCAACGAGCAGACAAAGCCGCTGCTTGAGATCATCGCCAAGTATACCAACCTGCCGGTCGAGCAGGTGGTCGGCAATTGCGCCTATATCGATCCCGACGGCAAGCTGGACGTCAAGGACGTCGACAACCAGATCAAATGGCTGCAAGAGCAGGGTTTTGCCGACAAGGGTTTTGACGCGGACGCGATCATCGCGAAGGACTATGTGAAGGCGGATTGATGCCCCAGGCGACCCACTATCCCCGTCGCCCTTCGAGACCTCCGCTGCGCTCCGGCACTTCCGGGTGACGGTGTGAGAAGAGACAACGATTGATGGACCTGATCGCCAACCACATCACCCATCGCTTCGGCGAGCTCGCCGTGCTCGACGACGTGTCCTTCACCATCAGCGCGGGCGAGGTGGTGGCGATTGTCGGGCCGTCGGGTTGCGGCAAGAGCACGCTGCTGTCGATTCTGGGTGGGCTGCTGCTGCCGTCATCCGGCGTAGCGGAGCTGCGCGGCGCGCCGCCGTCCGACAGCCTCAATCCGCTGACCTTCGTGTTCCAGGATTTTGCGCTGCTGCCCTGGGCCACGGTGGAGGAGAACGTCGAATTCCCGCTGCTGCACACCCAGCTTTCGTCCGCACAGCGCCGCGCACAGGTCGACGATGCCCTGCGCCGTACGGGACTTACTGATTTTCGCACGACCTATCCAAAGCAGCTTTCCGGCGGCATGCGCCAGCGCGTCGGCATTTCGCGCGCGCTTGCGGTGAGACCCGCCATCCTCTTGATGGACGAGCCGCTCTCGGCGCTGGATTCGCAGACCCGCGAGCTGTTGATGGA
>NZ_JBANBA010000195.1:0-8955 GCF_059803475.1 Bradyrhizobium sp. UFLA05-89
CCAGCCAGCATGGTGAATCAGAAACAAGCTGATTTGGGAATCCCAAATCGATTCAACCTAACCCCATCCCGCTTTAGCTGTCGAAGTTCACCGCCGCGGTGTTGGCGCCGCAGATCAGCACCGCGACCCGTTCGCCAGGTGAGGGACGATAGCGGCCGGAGAGTAGCGCGGCGAACGCGGCCGCGCCGCCGGGCTCGGCCACCACGCGCAAGCTTGACCAAAGGTACGCCTGCGCCTGCCGGATCGCGTCATCGCTGACCAGAACGACCCGCTCGACATAGGCCTGCGCGATCGGAAACATCAATTGCCCGACGCGGCGCGGCGCAAGGCTGTCGGCGGCAATGCCGCCGGCCGGCGCATCGACCGGTCCTCTCGCCGCGAACGCGGCATGCAAGGTCGGTGATTGCTCCGGCTCGATCGCGACGACACGTGTCTTGCCGGCGTACCATGCCGCAATGCCGCCGATCAGCCCTCCGCCGCCGACGGCGACCAGAAGCGTATCGATGTCGGGAGCGTCCGCTTCGAGCTCCAGTCCGACGCTGCCCTGGCCGAGCAGCGTCTCGGCCTGATCGTAGGCGTGAACCGCCATCGCGCCCGTGCGCTCGACATGCGCTTCGCTCGCCGCAAGCGCATCTGCATAACGGCTGCCCGCGATCACGAGCTGCGCGCCATAGCCCCTGATCCGCTCCACCTTCGCAGGCGACGTGATCTCCGGCACGAAGATCTTAGCTGGCACGCCAAGCCGTTGCGCAGCATAGGCCACCGCGGCGCCGTGATTGCCGCCGGACGCCGCAACGACGCCGGCTTTCGGCACCTGCCGCAGCAACAGGTTCGCAAAGGCACCCCGCGCCTTGAACGATCCGGAATGCTGCAACATCTCAAGCTTGAAGGTGACGGGCTGATCGGGCTGGCCAAAATCAGCCAGATTGGCCTTCAGGAGCGGTGTGCGCCGGACATGCGGGCGGATCACGGCCTCGGTCGCCGCAATCCGCTCGCGTGTAATGCCTGTTGCTGCTGTCATGATGGCTACCTTGATAGCGCGTCGCGGGGTTGACATCAATTAGGTAATTAGCAAAATGACTAAATGAAAATCGCGATCGTGTTGCGGGCGCTGGCCAATGAGCGGCGCCTGCAGATCCTGGAATGGCTCCGCGAGCCACGAAAACATTTTCGAGAGCAGGTTGACGGAGACCTGGTCGAGGATGGCGTCTGCGGTCTCCTGATCGCGGAGAAACTCGGCGTGAGTGCGCCGACCGTGAGCGAGCACATGCGGGTGCTGGCGGCTGCGAAGCTCGTGCGCGCCAAGCGCGTCAAGCAGTGGACGATGTACCGTCGCAACGAGGCGGCGATCGTAGCGGTGAAACGTGCTATCGAGGAAAACGTGTAGAGGTGCAAGCCATGTTCCTGATCGGCCAGTATGATTCTCCCTTCGTCCGCCGTGTCGCGATTGCGCTGAAGCTTTATGGCATCGCCTTCGAGCACAAGCCGTGGTCGACCTTCGGCGATGCCGACAAGATTGCGCCGTACAATCCGCTGCGCCGCGTGCCGACGCTGGTGCTCGACGATGGCGAGGGACTGATCGAGAGCACGATCATCCTCGACTATCTCGACGAACTCGTCGGGCCGGAGAAAGCGATGCTGCCGCGCAGCGGCGTCGAGCGCCGACGGCATTTGCGCATCTGCGCGTTGGCGGGCGGTCTCGGCGACAAGGCGGTCAGCCTGCTCTACGAGCGCGTGCTGCGGAAAGAACAGCTCGCGCTGTGGGTTGAACGTTGCCAGGCACAGATCGCAGACGTGTTGAAGGTGCTGGAAGCCGAGCGCGCCAAGGTGACGACGCCGTACTGGCTGGGTGACCGCATCGGCCACGCCGACGTCGTGGTCGCCTGCGTCGTCCGCTTCACCCGCGAAGCGCACCCGCCGCTGTTCGATCTCGCGCGCTATCCGGCGCTGTCAGCGCATGCCGACCGCTGCGAGGCGCTGGCGCCGTTCAAGGAGATCGTCCAGCCGCTCGCGCCGCCCAAGGGGTGAGCGAGCGCAGGTTCGTAGGGTGGGTTAGCGAAGCGTAACCCACCACTTCTCTCAATGCGCGGAAAACAAAGAGGCGGGTTACGCCGAGCGGACTGCGCTTCGCGCAGCCGCAGGGCTAACCTAACCCAGCCTATGCGCCTGGCGAATCCCTCCCGCGCCCCCTCACCGGCCATAGAGACCGGTCAGGGTAGCCTTTCCGAGCGTGTGGAAGTGCAGATCGAAACCGACCAGTGCCGCGGATGCTGAATGGTCCTTGGCATTCGGAAGCTTATCGACGTCAACGGCGAATACCGTGATCTGATAGCGGTGCGGCTTGTCGCCAGGCGGCGGACATGGTCCGCCATAGCCATCGCTGCCGAAGTCGGTGCGGCTCTGGATCGCCCCCCTGGGTATCAGCTTCTTCTTTGGATCGCCGGCCCCCTTGGGAAGCGCAGTGACGGATGGCGGAAGATTGAAGACGACCCAATGCCACCAGCCGCTGCCGGTTGGCGCATCAGGATCATGTATCATCACGGCGAAGCTCTTGGTACCCGCCGGAGCACCGCTCCAGCTCAAGGCCGGTGAGGCGTTGTTGCCGGTACAGCCAAAGCCTTTGAATACGTGTTCGCCGGCAATCGTGGCGCCTTCGCTGATGTCCGGGCTGCTCAGCGTGAGGCCCTGCGCACCAGCTCCGCCCGCAAGAAGCAGGAGCACACAGACTGCTGCGAATGAGAATGCAAACCTTGTCATCGGAAGCACCTCTTCAACAATGAGCTCAGAGACCGGAAAGTAGCGCCCGAGGAACTTGGTTTCAATCAGTCCTGCGCCATTGCTCTCGAGGCTGCGGCGCAAATAGGCCATCCGGGCAGCTCGCGATGGTTACATATTGCCGGTGATTTGCCCGACGCGTCAAGTAATTTCGGGAAATGCGTAGTCGGTCGGCCCCGCAATTTTCTACTGTGCATGGGGTTGTTTTTCACATTTTGAGTTGAGGGGTGACGGGCGTCCAATCTCCAGCGTCGTCCTGGCGAACGCCCATGGACTTTCGCCACGACGACAGTGAAGATGTGGTGCGACTACCCCGCCCCCGCGCGCTTCTTCTGCCAGATGAGATGCACCGCGCACGTGCAGCCCGGCGGATGCGAGGCGAGGTCCTTTGAGGTCTCGTCGTTCGCCGGCGTTGCCGCGAACGCGGCATCGGCAGCCTTGCGACCCTCAGCGGGTGCAGCCGGCTGCGCCGGGATGTAGTTCAGGATCGGCGCCAGCCAGCGCTCGACTTCGGCAACGCTCATCTCCTTGCGAGCCGCATAGTCCTCGACCTGGTCGCGCTCGATCTTGCCGACGCCGAAATAGAAGCTTTCGGGATGGCTGAAATAGAGCCCGGACACGCTACTGCCCGGCCACATCGCAAAGCTCTCGGTCAGCTTCACGCCGGCGGTGTTCTCCGCGTCGAGCAGGGCGAACAGCGTCTTCTTCTCGGTGTGATCGGGCTGCGCGGGGTAGCCGGGCGCGGGACGGATGCCCTGGTACTTTTCGAGGATCAGCTCCTCGTTGGAGAGCTTCTCATCCGGCGCATAGGCCCAGAACTCGCGGCGGACGCGGGCGTGCATGCGCTCGGCGAAGGCTTCGGCGAGGCGGTCGGCCAGCGCCTTGCAGAGGATCGAGGAGTAGTCGTCATTGGCCTTCTTGAAGCGGTCGGCGACCGCATCCTCGCCAATGCCGGCGGTGACCACGAAGCCGCCGATATAGTCCGGCACGCCCGTACCCGTGGGCGCAATGAAGTCGGACAGCGCTGCGTTGAATCGACCCTCGCGCTTCTCGAGCTGCTGACGCAGCGTGTGCAGTGTCGCGATTGTCTTGGTCCGGCTCTCGTCGGCGTAGAGCACGACGTCGTCGCCTTGCGCGTTCGCGGGCCAGAAGCCGATCGTGGCGCGCGCCCGGAACCATTTTTCCTTGACGATGAGGTCGAGCATCTTGCGCGCGTCGTCATAGAGCGAGCGCGCGACCTCGCCGACCTTGGGATCGTCGAGGATCGCGGGGAAGCGGCCGGCGAGCTCCCAGGTCTGGAAGAACGGCGTCCAGTCGATGCAGTCGACGAGTTCGGCGAGATCGTAGTCGTCGAACGTCTTCGTGCCGAGGAAGGTCGGCTTCACCGGCTTTGTCGCGGCAAAGTCAACCGGCACGCGGTTGGCGCGGGCATCACTCAGCTTCAGCCGCTTCTTGTCGGCCTGCGCGCGCAGATGCGCTTCCGAGATCTTTGCGTATTCGGCGCGCACCTCCGCGGCATAGGCATGGCGCTTCTCGGGCGACAGCAGCGAGGAGGCGACGCCGACGGCGCGGCTCGCGTCGTTGACATGCACGACGGGGCCTGCCTTGTAGTTCGGGTCGATCTTGACGGCCGTGTGCACACGGCTCGTGGTCGCGCCGCCGATCAGGAGCGGCAGCTTCAAGCCCTCGCGCTGCAATTCGCCGGCGAAGAATGCCATCTCGTCGAGCGAGGGCGTGATCAGGCCGGACAGGCCGACGAGGTCGGCCTTCTCCGCCTTCACGGTCTCGACGATCTTGGCGGCCGGCACCATCACGCCGAGGTCGATGACCTCGAAATTGTTGCACTGGAGCACGATGCCGACGATGTTCTTGCCGATGTCGTGGACGTCGCCCTTCACGGTCGCGAGCACGATCTTGCCGGCGGATGAGTTGGCAGCGCCACCGATGCCGCTCGCGAGGTTGCGTGCCTTCTCCTCTTCCATGAACGGCATCAGCCAGGCGACCGCCTGCTTCATCACGCGCGCGGATTTCACGACCTGCGGCAGGAACATCTTGCCGTCACCGAAGAGATCGCCGACCACGTTCATGCCGGCCATCAGCGGGCCTTCGATGACGTCGAGCGGGCGCGAGGATGCCTTGCGGGCTTCTTCGGTATCCTGCTCGATGAACTCGGTGATGCCATGCACCAGTGCGTGCGAGAGCCGCTTTTCGACCGGCCATTCGCGCCAGGCGAGATCGGCTTCCTTGCTCTCGGTCTTCTTGCCGCGGAATTTTTCGGCAAGCGCGAGCAGCCGCTCGGAGGCGCTCGCGTCGCGGTTGAGGACCACGTCCTCGCAAGTTTGCCGCAGCTCGGGATCGATGTCGTCATAGACGATCATCTGCCCGGCATTGACGATACCCATGTCCATGCCGGCCTTGATGGCATGATACAGGAACACCGAGTGCATGGCCTCGCGCACCGGCTCGTTGCCGCGGAACGAGAAAGACAGGTTGGAGACGCCGCCCGAGATGTGCGCGCCGGGCAGATTCTGGCGGATCCAGCGCGTCGCCTCGATGAAGTCGACGCCGTAATTGTTGTGCTCCTCAATGCCCGTCGCGATCGCAAAGATGTTGGGATCGAAGATGATGTCTTCCGGCGGGAAGCCGACGCGGTTCACCAGGATATCGTAGGCGCGCTTGCAGATCTCTGTCTTGCGCGCGAACGTATCGGCCTGGCCGACTTCGTCGAAAGCCATCACCACGACGGCAGCGCCGTGGCGCCGCGCGATTTTGGCTTCAAAGATGAACTTCTCCTCGCCTTCCTTCATCGAGATCGAGTTGACGACGGGTTTGCCCTGCACGCATTTCAGGCCGGCCTCGATCACGGAGAATTTCGAGGAGTCCACCATCACGGGGACGCGGGCGATGTCGGGTTCGGCGGCGACGAGGTTGAGGAAGGTCCGCATCGCGGCTTCCGAGTCCAGAAGGCCCTCATCCATGTTGACGTCGATGATTTGCGCGCCGTTCTCGACCTGGTCGCGCGCGACCTGGAGCGCAGCCGTGAAGTCGCCGGCCGTGATCAATTTACGGAAGCGGGCCGAGCCCGTGACGTTGGTGCGCTCGCCGACGTTGACGAAGGGGATCGCATCGGTGAGCACGAACGGCTCGAGGCCGGAGAGCCTCAAGCGAGGCTCGATCGCGGGCACGACGCGCGGCTTGTGCGGCGCCACCGCAGCGGCAATCGCCGCGATGTGCTCGGGCGTGGTGCCACAGCAGCCACCGACGATGTTGACCAAACCATCACGCGCGAACTCGCCGACCAGACGGGCCATGTACTCTGGCGTCTCATCATACTGGCCGAATTCGTTGGGCAACCCGGCATTGGGATAGGCGCAGACCAGCGCGTCGGCGACGCGGCCAATGTCCGCGATATGCGCGCGCAGATCTTCCGCGCCGAGCGCGCAGTTGAAGCCGATGGTGATGGGCTTTGCGTGCCGCACCGAATTCCAGAACGCCTCCGGCATCTGTCCGGACAGCAGACGGCCGGACTTGTCGGTTATGGTGCCTGAGACCATCACGGGCACGTCGATGCCGCGTTCTTCAGTGATCTCGGCGATCGCATAGAGCGCTGCTTTGGCGTTCAGCGTGTCGAAGATGGTCTCGACCAGCAAGAGGTCGACGCCGCCGTCGAGCAGGCCCCGGATCTGCTCGCCATAGGACTCGCGCAGGTCGTCGAAAGTGACGGCGCGGTAGCCGGGATTTGCGACATCAGGCGAGATCGAGGCGGTGCGGTTGGTGGGGCCGATGGCACCGGCGACGAAGCGCGGCTTGCCGTCCTCGGCCTCAACGCGTTTGGCGGCGTTGCCTGCGAGGCGGGCGCCTTCGCGCGCCATGTCATAGACGATGTCGGCGAGGTCGTAGTCGGCCTGCGCGATCGAGGTCGTCGAGAAGGTGTTGGTCGCGACGATGTCGGCGCCAGCACGCAGGTACGCGGCGTGGATATCCTCGATCGCCTGCGGCTGGGTCAGGATCAAGAGGTCGTTGTTGCCGCGCAGGTCGCGGTGAAAATTCTTGAAGCGCTCGCCGCAGAAGGCGGCCTCGTCGAACTGCAGGCCCTGGATCATCGTACCCATGGCGCCGTCGAGCACCAGGATGCGCTCGCGCGCGGCGGCGAGCAGGGCGGTTCGCTTGGGAGACACGGTCACGGTCATCGGTTACGCCGCCTTCTGCGCGCTCTTGGCGCGAATGCCGAGCAAATGGCTGATCGCGAATACGAGATCGGCGCGGTTCATGGTGTAGAAATGGAAGGTGTCGACGCCGTGCTTGGCGAGCTTGTGTACCTGGCCGGCGGCTACCGTCGCTGCGACGAGCTTGCGCGTCTCCGGATCGTTGTCGAGCCCATCGAACTTCTCCGCGAGCCAGTTCGGAACGCTGGTGCCGGCGCGGGTGACGAAATTGCGGGCTTGCTTGAAATTGTGCATGGGCATGATGCCAGGCACGATGGGGATATTGATGCCGCGCGTGCGGACGCGGTCGAGATAGCGGAAGTAGAGGTCGTTATCGAAGAACACCTGGGTGATCGCGCGCGTCGCGCCGGCGTCGACCTTGGCCTTCAGCGTGTCGATGTCGGCGTCGAAGTCGCGCGCCTCGGGGTGCTTCTCCGGATAGGCCGATACCGAAACCTCGATGTCGGCGTGCCGCTTCTTGATGCCGGCGACGAGCTCGGCTGAACTCTGGTAGCCGTCGGGATGGGTGGAGTAGGGCGTGCCGATGCCGCCGGGCGGATCACCGCGCAGGCCCACGATGTGGCGGACGCCGACCTCGTGGTAGCGGTCGACGATCTCGTCGATCTCACCGCGCGAAGCGCCGACGCAGGTGAGATGCGCGGCCGGCAGCAGCGAAGTCTCCTTCAGGATGCGGGCGATGGTGGCGTGGGTGCGCTCACGGGTCGAGCCGCCGGCGCCATAGGTCACCGAAACGAATTTCGGGTCGAGCGGGGCGAGGCGGTTGATGGTCTCCCACAGGTTCTTCTCCATCTCCTCGGTCTTGGGTGGAAAGAACTCGAAGGAGATCGCCGGACGCTTGGCGAGGTGCCCGTCTTGCCCATTATCTTGCCCGTTATATTGGGCGGGCGTCGCCGGCTCGGTCATGGCACCATTCGCTCCAGATTCTCTTCGCAACTGCGTCATTTAGCTTCGGAAGCGCTAAGATAGGCCAAACGGGGTATTCTCGACAGCCCATCGTCGATGGGAAGTGGCCCACTATGGCCAAGGAGATCGGTATTTTTGTGCCACACATGATGCCGGTGGGAAATCGATGAAATCTAGAAGTGTAAGTTATTTCAGGATATTATGTAGCATTTGAGTTTACTGAGCTGCGGTCAATCGGGTGGGCAGAATGAAAACTAGATGATCAAGGCTTGCGGAATCCCAACGGACTTCAGCAAATGCCAGGTCTCTCGAGGCCAACACAGGCCAGCTCTGCTTCATCCGGCCATTGCCGCTCCGGGGTGGCGCACTACGTTGAACCGGCCATGATCCAGCTCTCCGTTCTCGACCTCTCCGTCGTCACGTCAGGCACAAGGCCCGCCGCGGCGTTGCGCAACAGCATCGACCTGGCGCGCCATGTCGATCAACTCGGCTATGTCCGCTATTGGCTCGCCGAGCACCACAACCTCGCCTCCGTCGCGAGTCCGGCGCCTGACGTCATGATCGGGCAGATCGCGGCCGTGACGAAGCACATCCGTGTCGGCTCCGGCGGCGTGATGCTGCCCAATCACGCCCCTTTAGTGGTGGCCGAGCGCTTCAAGATGCTGGAGGCGCTTTTTCCCGGCCGTATCGATCTCGGTCTCGGCCGCGCGCCCGGCACCGACGGAGCCACGGCGTACGCGCTCAGGAGCCGTCTCGATCGCCGCGAGGGCGACGATTTCCTCGAGCGGCTGCACGAACTGATCCTGTGGGAGACGCGCGAATTCCCGTCGGGCCATCCCTACAACAACGTAGTCGCGATGCCCGACGATACGCCCTTGCCGCCGATCTGGCTGCTCGGCTCCAGCGACTATTCGTCGGAATTGGCAGCCCAGGTCGGCATGGGTTTCGCGTTCGCGCATCATTTTGCGAGCCATGATGCGATCGACGCGATGGTGCATTATCGCAACCGTTTCCAGCCGTCCGCCTGGCGCGCGACGCCGCACGCAATTCT
>NZ_JBANBA010000196.1:0-9001 GCF_059803475.1 Bradyrhizobium sp. UFLA05-89
ACAAAGCCCGCGCCAAACTCGGCCGCGCCTATCCAGCTGCCGCCAAAGAGTCAAAACCACTGTGATGAACCACTAGCTCCCTTCAACGACTAATTCGATTCCGATTGGTCCTAACGCCTTGGAAGTGCTAAATTATTGATCTGAGGGCAGGACGAGCTGCATCCTTTCCTGTTATCGCATTACGGTTGCGGTGGAGGCCGCCGTGAGGATTGATCGAGCCTTGCAGATCGCAAGTCGGGCCCGCGTCCGGCGATATGCTTTGCCGCCGAGGACTGGCGCGCCGACGCCAACATCGGCTTCATCCGAGCGTGATCCACGTGGTCGTTTCTTGCGTGGCCATGTCGGTGTGAGCCCTGGTCGGCCCCCGCACGACGAACTGCGGCGGATGTCATCGATGATCTCTTCCATTCCTGGCGCTACGGCCGGTCGCGCGGCTATTCGGCAACTCATAAAGCAAGATTCGGCCGCGTATTTGCGCCTCATGTTCCACGTGGTCGGCAAGCTGCACAAGCCGAGGGATTGATGGACGCAGCACCGAACGATCTGGATTGTGTCGCCAAACGGAAGCGGCAGAACGTACTTCGGGTGCAGCGGTACCGGGCGCGTAAGCAAGTTGGTGCGCGCATCGTCCGTATCGAGGTCACGGATTGGGCCGAGACGCGCGACGCGTTCGTCCGGATCGGCGTGCTCCCGGAGGATCAGCGCAACAACGATAGGGCGATCGAGGCGGCCATTGCGCAGTTGTGCAGAGCGGGGTTTCGAGCCGTTGAGGCGCAGCAGAAGGCATCTGCCTGACGTCGCGTAGCAACCGATCGCAAGGCAAGAGCAGCTTGGGCATCGAAGCGCAGCGCAAAACTAGGGTGTCCTCGTCAGCCTTGCTCGGACGTGCCCGCTTGCCTAGCCAATCGGCTCTGTTCCAATAGCGTACCCGGAACGCTAAGATTTTTCGCGCGTTGTTCGTCCATGCGAGATCGAAGGAGCCAGCTATGGATCGCGAGCACGTGAAAGGTGTCGCCGACAAGGCCAAGGGCACGATTAAGGAAGGCGCCGGCAAGCTGAGTGGCGACAAGGACCTGCAAAGGGAAGGCAAAGCCGACAAGGCGAAGGGCGCTGTGCACAATGCAGCTGGCGACATTAAGGATGCGGCCAGGGACGCAGCAGACGCCATGAAGAAGTGACTCTCACATCAATTTTCGCTCTCGCCGCTCCCTGTGAGCGGCGTTTTGTTTGCGCTTCCGGAACCGCCATACGGCGGCTTATTCCGCTCCAAGCCTCCGACGTTACGGGCCTCATCAAACGAACAGTCGTTGTAGATCCGGGCCGTCGCAACAAACCTCTCAGCACGTTTGGTGCCGGCGTCCAGGCTTCAGAAGCCGGGGAACTCCGAAGTCTCGGACGAGTTACACGACCGCCGAGAGGATAGAAGGATGAGTGGTCGTGTGTGCAGTATCGCGGCATCTCTCCTGATCGCGTGTTCGGCAGAAGTTGAATAGAAAGGCGACAAATGAAAACACCACTTCTGATTGCGGGCGCATTAGTCATCGGATGCGCCGCCCCAGCACTGGCCGATGAGTACTACGTCGTACAAGGCCCGAGCCATCAGTGCACGATTACAACCACACGCCCGGCGGACAAGGAAGTCGTGACGCAGATCGGTCCCATGGCCTTCAAGACCCGCGTGGAAGCTGAAGACCGCATCAAGCAGACAAAAATCTGCGATGAAGGCACAGTTGGTAGTAGCGGCAGCACGACCGTTATCAAGGAGAAGTAAGTAATCGGCACCGCATTTCCGATCAAAGGCACCGCATTTCCCGATCAAATATGGCTTCGAGAAAGGTCGCGCCCATGCCCATCGGCGCGACTTTTCCAAACCATCAAATTGGACCAGCTGCGGCCTGCCGGGCATCGGCCGCAGGTTGTCGACGTACCGGTTGACTACGCGGAAGAGCGCGAGGGTCGCGGCTTGGTTGGCGCTGATGGTCTAGAGAACACCGGCCGCCGACCTCCTAGACTCGATCGTGCGCTCTTGGTGGCCCGCAGGCTGCGGACGTAATAGCCGTGTCTCTGAACGGCTGACTTGATCTCGTCGCTGACTTTGAAAACTTTTCTTCTGCTCTTCCGCCAACTATGTCTGGAGCCGCGAGTATCGGTATCGCAGAGCCTGTGCTTAGAACGAGAACGTCGCGCTTATCATTGCGATGGACATCAAACACTTTTCGCCCCCGCTAATCATATCGTAATAGACACGAAATATGTTTCGGTCGTCTAGATCGACCAGCTTAGTATCTCGAACGGCTGCGCAGGTTGTCAACGCTCGCCGCTTTCTGCTTCACCCGGCGGCTCCGATTGGGTTGATGGAAGTCCGGTAGGCAGTGAATTGCACTTGCGAGAGATCCGCTTGGCTTTCGCCAAACCCCACCAAGCAAACTCAACGGCCCTGGCGGTTAGGGTTCTGCTGGGGCAGCCGTTTCTTCGCCGGTCGGGCAAGCATCGCGGTGCCCGCATCTCAAGGGTCGTTTTTACCGAGTTTTCGCTGGTGAAAAATGCTTGAACCGTTCGATGTCGCCAACTCTGATTGAATGCGGCGAAAGAAGCGAGACTCGCTCAGCTCACCCGATCGAGCGCGTCCCGCACCAGGTTGACAAGTGAGGTCATGGTGTAGGGTTTGGCTAGCCAGCCAAGCGGCTCGAAAGGATCGGCGCGCTTGCGCGTCAGCGGATCGTCATGAGCCGTCGCGAATACGCAACGGACGCCAAGCTCACGGAAGAGGTCGCCCGCGGCATCGATACCGTCGCGTCGGCCGGCAAGGCGAATATCCATCAGGACGAGAGCCGGGAGCTGCGCTCTGGCGAGAGATACAGCTTCTTCAGCGGTGGTCGCCACGCCGAGGACCCGAAATCCGGCGTCGGACAAAGCTGTTTCAGCCTGCATGGCAATCAGGAAATCGTCTTCCACCACCAGCAGGCCGGCTGCCGTGGCGGGGATTTCTGATGTGTCTGATGTATCTGATGTATCGCTGCCTCCCGCGCTATTCGCGGGCGCTGCAAGGAATGGCGCCACGGCTTGGCCCTTTTCCGCCATTAGCCGCTGCTCCCGGCTGGGAAATTAAGTGTTGCGCGTGATGGTGGCCGTGTTATCCGGAATTCCGCCTGAAGCTGGCGAGCAAGGCCCTGAACGAGGCGAAGGCCCGATGACCTGCTGCGAACGCCATCCATATCGAATCCAGGTCCGTCGTCCTCAACATAAAGTTCGAACATGCCATCGCGCCGGAACAGGCCGACACGAACCGCGCCTGTCAGCCGGTCCTTGTTGCCATGCTTCGCCGCATTGGTCAGCAACTCATTAAGGAGCAGGGCCAGCGGCATTGCCACATCGTTTGACAACACGCCATTGGCAGGAGTCCGTTCCACAACGATGCGCGCCGGCAAGGTCTGCTGAACCGTTTCGACCACCGCCCCCAAAAATTCGTCGGCCGAAAACCGGCTGGCGTCGATCGTGCCATAGAGAACACGCTGGGCTGCCGCCATCGCCGCTACCCGCCCGCTCGCCTCTTCGAGGACGCGACGCGCCTCCTCACTCGCGGCCGCCCGCGAGGCGGTGGTCAAGAGCGACTGCAAGACCTGCATATTGTTCTTGGTGCGGTGATTGAGTTCGTTCAGCAGTAAACGTTGCTGGGTCTCGGACTGTTTGCGCTCGCTGAGATCAACCAGCATGTTGATGGCGCCGACGACAGCGCCGGCGGCATTCCGCAATGGCGTGGGGAACGGTACGAAGGGAACCCGCGTCCCATCGGGTCGCTCCGCGACAGCTTCTACGCCCCGCACGGCACGGCCTTCCTTCAGCGCGATAGCCATCGGGCATTGATCGTGTGGCAAGGGCGTTCCGTCCGGATGAAAGAGCTTCCATGTCACGCACCATTCATCGCTGCCGAGCTGCGGCGTGCGGCCGGCAAATTCGACGGCCATTTGATTGAAGTATGTGATCTTGCCTTCGGCATCCGTCGTATAGAGCGCGGCCGGTATGGCCGCGAGCAGCTCCTCAAGGCGCTGTTGGCCTTCCTTCAGGCGATTCTCGGCCATCTTGCGCTCAGAGATATCGCGCGCAATCTTGGACGCGCCAACGATGCGACCGAAACGGTCGCGGATCGGCGAGATCGTCAGGGAAATATCGACCAGGCTTCCGTCCTTCCGGCGGCGCACGGTTTCGAAATGCTCCACACGGTCGCCGGCACGTATCTTTGCAAGAATGCCGGGCTCCTCGTCCTGGCGATCATCCGGGATCAGCATCGTGATCGGGCGGCCCACGGCTTCATCGCGGCTATGGCCGAACAGTTGCTCCGCGCCATCATTCCAGGTGCGGATGATGCCGTTGAGATCCTTGCTGACGATGGCATCGTCCGAAGACTCAACAATGGCGGCGAGCTGCTGCGCATCGCGCTCGGCGATCCTGCGCTCCTTCTCGCCGGCAAGGCGCGCAAGGCTGAAACCCAGGAGGCGCGCCAGGGCGAGGGCAGTATCCCGCTCGAAAGACGTGAATTCATGCGGGAGCCGGTGGTACGCCATGAATTTGCCGGACAAGGCGCCGTCCTCAAGAATGGGGATGAATGCGGCGGCCTGAATGCCTTCACCCTGGACCGTTCGTTTCAGCTCATCCGGCAAATCAGTCGCGGGAATATCTGCAATGCATACGGGTTGCGGATCGGCTTCGTCCCTGGCCCAGGGCGAGTGTCCCTCGACAGCCTGACGATAGCTCTCGGAAAGCCCGCGCCACGCAACAAACCGCATCACCCCTGCCGGGTCGAACAGCAGGATGGAAGCCCGTTCGCAGCCGAGGGCGCGCGTGATGGCATCAAGCGCAGCATCATAGATCTCGCCGGCGGTGGTGCAGCGCTGAAGGCGCTCCGAGAAAGTCAAAAGTGCGGCCTGCTCCTCCATGCGCCGGGCGAGCGCCTGCTCGGCGCACTTGCGGGCGGTAATGTCGTGCTGGACGCGGACCGCGTAGAGGAAGTTGCCGGTGGCGTCGCGGACACTGGAGGATGTCACGGAAGCCCAGATATAGCTTCCATCCTTACAATAAATCCGCTTTTCGATGCTATAGCGGTCAATCTCGCCCGCGACCTGTAGCCGAAACTGCTGCAGGTCACCCGGCCGGTCGTCGGGAAGGGTTTCGTCAAAGATCATCCGTCCGAGCAGTTCAGAAGCTGAATGCCCCGTCATCTCGCATAGCTGCTGATTAACGCGCAGCATCCGGCCATCCTGATCGACTTCCACAATGCCGGCACCCACATGTTCGTACGTTGCCGCGAGGCGTTGATCGCGCAGGCGCAGCCAGTCATCGGGGCTTGCATCGGACGCATCGAGGCGACCACCGCCGGCCCGCTCATGAAAGCAGTTGATGGCGCCCGCGATCGTGCCGTCCTCATCCAGGATGGGTGCGATATGGACGACAGCCCACATATGTGATCCGTCCGGCCTTTCGATGCGCGCTTCCATGCCACGGATGGGCTCGCCTGTACGCAGCACCTCCGCCATCGGCGCCTCATCCCGCGCGATCAGCCTGCCATCGAAGAAGAGCTTGTAAGAGCCGCAGAAGAGCTCGGTATCCTCGGCGATGCGCGGCGATCGGCCCCACAGTTCCGCCGCATGGCTGTTGAACCAGAGGATGCGGCCGCGCGCATCACAGGCGTACGCGGCGATGGGTAGCTGTTCAATGAATTCAAGGGAGGGGTTGCGCCAGATCAGGGAAGCGAATGCGTGAAGTCCTTCCGACGACATTTTCTGAATATTCATCTGTACCCTCCGAGCCGAGCCGCGACCGGTTTGGCGCCGCCATCACGCTCTCGTCTTCCCCACGCCATGGCCGGACATGGTCTGGAGCCGAAGAAACTCTTTGAACGGCGGGACGGGTGGGGAAGTTCCGCTCCTCCCATGAACTGAGCCTTCTCCGGCCACCTGCAGCTTCGCAATGCAATAGAAGCCGGGCTGCTCCGGGCGCTAATTGCAAGCCCGTCCGGCTTTCGTCTTCACAGGGATGGCGATGGCATCGCCTTTGAGGTCGGCATCAGGCGGACCGGGCGCCGCGCCATGGAATTGCTTGCGGCCGAGGCTCGTCGGTTGGCCGACCTTGCCGCGCGCTACGGCGGTGAGGAGCTGGCGCCGTTGTTGCCAGGCACGGCGCTGAGGGCTGCATGGAGGTTGGTGAGCGAATCCGCGAGGGCTTCCGCGCGCTCCGCCCATCGCGAGAATGTCGAAGGCGGCACCTCGCATCGTGCCGGCGGCGGTTCAGAGCTCACGCCCTATCGCGGGATGGCTGCGGTGCCGGCGCAGGCTGGGTCGCCGCAGCGCGCTTCTTGAAGTAGTCGAGGACGAACAGATGTATCGCGGACGACAGATTACCTTGCTGGCGGTTCCGGTTGATGTCGCTGACAAGGTCCGACAGCGTCATGTTGCGCAGGCTGGAGATCTCCTTCATGCCGGCCCAGAAAGCCTCCTCCAGGCTAACGCTGGTCTTGTGGCTGGCGACAACGATGGATCGTTTCACGACGGGGGATTTCATGGCCATTCCTCGCGCTCGCCAGCCGCGCCAGTCGATCCTGTAAACGAGAACAGCCCTGGCGCGTGAAGCTGGCGGACACGCGGGAGCCGTCCCGTGCGCACCGCCGCGCGCAAAGCCACTCTATCGGGAAGGGGTGGCAAAGTGAAATGCTCTCGGGGTAGTCCCTGAGGCATTGACCTATCTCAATAGTCCGCCCTGGGACTGGCAAAGCGTCGCCGGATGAAACCGTCGGACGAGCCTCGACTGGAGAAGGAAGCGCCGAAGCCTTCGTGCACAGAAGATGCTCGACGCATCATCAAGGAGTACGTGGAGGAGCTCCGGGAGATCATCAGGAAGCTTCGCCGGAAGCTGAACTGAGAGCTGCCAGGTCACGCTGGCGTCCCTGTTTTGCCTCTGCTCGCTAGGCTTCCGTGCAAGAAACCGCGAAGTTTTCGCATATTCGGGCAAACGCTTGTTTTGCTTCAGCAGTCTCAAAGCAAAAGCGTGTCCCTGCGTCGCCGCGCTCAACCCACCAGTCGACTTGATCTCCTCGTGAAATGCGCGATGCCTCTCCGCGCAGCTGATCCAGTTGGCTTCCGACGGCTCGCACGATCAGACAGTTCTTCTTGGCCATGGGAAATTCCTCGAACGGCAAAAGCAACGGATGGAAAGTTGCCGCCGTTCCTAGTCGAGGCCTGATTCTTCAAGGGGTTTGACGAGGCCAATTCGAAAAAGCGGACCAACTTCCGTGCGGACCTCGATGCGATGGCGATGTCCGGCCGATCGTCCATGCCGGGCTAATGCAAGCGAGTTTCCGCCGCGGTCTTTCTCCAACAAGTGCGCCGCATCCTGCTGCATGTTAGTGCGCGATACCGCTGCGACTGCCACATTTTCCCGCTTGGGCAGGTCTTCGAGAACAAAACAGGGGGCTTACATGCGTAATTGCGGTCGAGCAGACGTTGCTGTGTCGTTCTTCGCCAACGCATGGAGGCGTGCCTCTGCAAGGCTAAGTAGTCGACGGTCCCCTAAGGGCGATGCTGTGTCCGCAGCGATAGTCCGCGCAATAGACCAGGACGCCGCGCACGCCGATCTCTCGCATGCAGGCGGCGCCAGTCGTCTAGCTGCGCGCGCCCTTAAAACGAAAACGGCCCCAGCATCCCGGATTGAATGCTGAGGCCGTTTGGCGATTGTGTCGTCCCTAAAGAGCAAGACAATAATTTACGTAAGCTAGATTCGTTCCCGGACCAATGAAGAGGCCCCAGCTCGGGGGGAAAGCCGGGGCCGTCGTCAACGCGGAGATGATTGTCGAGATCAGGTACTGAGCCGGCAACCTGCTTCAGGAGCGTTCGTTCCTGCGTTTGGTCCAGTCGCTGCCATTGCGTGAGGTAGGCGCACTCTCTTGTCCTGCCGGATGACCAGCATCCGGTAGCCGTCATGCTTCACTTCATGGATCCACTCCGGCCCTGACGGGACCTGCCTGCCGGCGCTCGCCAGGCAGAGCTCGTATACGCAATACGCATGGGCTGAAGATAAGAATTTTCACCGCCTTCTACGAGTCCGGAACAACCGGTAATTTTGCGTGTTCTCGACGTGCCCCGGTCACGGAGTCCCCTGTAAGGGCCGGAGCTGGACTAGGCTGGCGGCCAAACCGCTGGGCCACCATCGGTCGGAGAACTTTGGTGTGGCGAATATTTGCTCTTACCGCATGCATGATCTCGTTTTTGAGTTGTGGCCTTGCGATTGCTCAGTCGGATCAAAAGAGACCAACCGACGCAACCATCGGCGCAGCGCCTACACCGCCGGAGGAAAAAGGCCAGTTGCAACCTCAAGGGTGGACCGGGCCGGTTGATACTAAATCGGGTGGCGCGCCTGCCGAAAGTCCGCAAGGCCAAAGCCCACCGGGCATGCAGAGCGCTCCGGAAGGGTCAAGCAAAACGATCGCCGCGCCGGAGAAATAATAGATAGCGCCCCCGCCCAGAGTCGGGGATCGCGGCCTTAGCCGGTCGCTTCTGCCTTTAAGAGCCGCACGTCGGTCCCGCTCTCGTGCAACTCCATCCAACCCTTCTCGACTGCATACCTGATGCCGGCGCCAAACTCCGGGCCGCTGGCTTTCAGCGTGTAGAGGAACGGCGCGTTGATCTTCTCGATATGGATGCGGCCGTCCTGGACGGCTTCGATGCTGGTTGCGATCTCGATGAGCTTGCGCGCTGCGGTTTCCGGGTTGGCGTAGTGGTCGTTCTGCCGTGAGCTTCATGTGCCCATCATGTCGGCTTTGATCCTCCCCTGAGAATGGTGCCACGTCAGCCGCCAAGTCATGCAGATGAGCCATTCCGAAACCTTGGCACCGACAGCCTCTACCCATTAGGTCATAGGCGCTGTCGTTCGTCGCGGTTCGTCATGTGGTGGGTGATGATGATCGCGATGATGGTGCCGAGCGCGGCGCCCACCGTCCTGTTGTACGCCGCCG
>NZ_JBANBA010000197.1:0-8263 GCF_059803475.1 Bradyrhizobium sp. UFLA05-89
CGTACCGTGCGGATGATTTTATGACACAGTAAGACTAAAGCGCGATGAGATTAGGATGAATCGTCATCGCGCTTTAGTTTGTTGTTTAAGCATGATCTTTTCGGAAACCCGCTGCACACTTTTCCGGATCATGCTCTAGCGCTTCGTCTTGTGAAGCACCATCCTGCCTTTTGAAGCAATGCCACCCCACCTGGCAGACCAACCGACTTCCGAGGTGCGTCCGGTGCGCTTCTGATCCCAAGCACCCTGCAACGCAAATAGGGCGCCCTGGGAATCCGCACATCGCACGATCCAGCAACCATCGGGCAACTCGATCGGACCCTGGAGGACCCGGCCTCCGCCAGCGTTGACGCGCTGGGCGGCCGCGCCGATGTCGTCGACATTGAAGTAGTAGAGCCAACAGGGCTGCGATACGCTCGGAAGCTTGGTGAGCATGCCGCCGATCGTCTGCCCGGCCATCGAGAACAATTCATACACGTCTGCCGGATCGGCTTCAGCATGGGCCTTCTGCCAGCCGAGAAGCTCGCCGTAGAATGGAAAGATCTTGTTCCGGTCTTGAGCCAGCAACTCGTGCCAGCCTACGCGCCCGGGCTCGTCCAATCCGCTGGGTTGCCCTTGGCCATATGTCAGTTTAGTGACCAGCGCAAAATTCGCTCCTTGCGGATCGGCAACCACTGAAATTCGGCCGATATTGCTGTCGGTCGGCGATAACAGGATGGCGCCCCCAAGACGGCGGATCTGCGCGACCTTCGCATCCATGTCATCGACGGCGACGTAGCCGACCCATCTCGGCGTTGCGCCCAATCGCAGCCCCTCTTCGGGGAGCGCCATGAGCCCAGCTACCGGAGCATCGCCTGCGGTAAGCACCGTATAGAGGAGTTCCGGAGTCGACGCATCTTTCGCAGCCCAGCCGACGACGTTGCCATAAAAGGCACCCGCCGCCTGCATGTCCGTTGTCAGGAGTTCATACCAAGCGAAGCGTCCGAGTTGATCGACCAAGTTAATTTCCCCGTTCAATCGGGCAGACGATTGCGCACTGCATCAAGCCGCACCCGTTGCAATCCGCACAAGGCGCGAACGCTCAGTGCTTGATGAAAATGCGACGATTCCGTTCATGAAGATGAATGCGATCATTACATTTTGTGTATCCGTGGAATCTTGCCTGCCTTGTTCGCTCGGCGTAGGATCATGCTCACGGAGATCCTTCTTCCAACTTTGGAGGATGCGGCCATGCAGCGGGCAAAGCAAGCTTCGAAAAAGAAGCGAATGACCAAAGCCGCGGTACCGGCGCTCGGAGTAGCCGGTCTGACGTTTTCGCTGGCAGGAAGCGCGGCGGCGGCCGCCGTACCGACTGGCGATACACCACAACGACCTAACTTCACGCCGAACCACGTGACCTCGCTGAGCGAGGAAGAACTCGCCGACGTGAGCCTCGCCACCTTCCATCTCTTCGACGATCAAAGAACCTTCAGTGGCGTAATGCTTGCGCGGGGATGCGGTTGTGGCCACGGCTGCGGCGGCGCCAGAGGCTGCGGCGGTTGCAGAGGCTGCGGCGGATGCAGAGCCTGCAGATCTTGCCGCTGCGGCGTCGGTTGCGGTGGATGCGGCGGCTGCGGCGTTGGTTGGATAGGGGTCGGCTTGCCATGGGTGTCATGCGCAGGGTGCTGCGCATCGTGGGGCCGCTGCCGCTGGTGCTAGCTCTCCCTGACTGTGTATCGATGCATCGCGATTTCATTGGCCGGGCCGGCGAACGACCCGGCCAATTTGTTGTTTCCGTCGCGACGTTTGCCACGGCTTGCTGGTCAGCTTGCCGATGGCGGGCGAGTATGTTCCAACTTGTCCGCGCAATGCCAATCGCCGCGTTCGGCACGCAGGCCGGTCAGAGCCAGCGGTTGAGGAGCAGGATCAGCGTGCTGACCCGATGACAGTCAATGCCAAGAGCCGAGCTGCGAAGCAGCCCCGCAAGGGCGTTCTACGTTTCGCACCGAACTTCACCGCCTATCTGCTTCCTCCCGATGCGGTCTGTCTCTATTCCGAGAACCGCAAGTTCTTCCTGCACGGCGAGCTGTATTGTGCCGTGGCCGCGGCGATCGGAAAGAATGGAAAGGCCGCGCCGGAAATCGTTCGCCAGCTTTCGAAGAGTTTTCCCGCCGACCAGATTGAGGAAACGATCAGGCGGCTGTTGGAGCGCCGATACGTCGTGAGTGGACCACCCCGCGTATCCGCAGGCGCCGTCGATGGATATTGGGCGAGCCTCGGCCTGCCTGTCGAAGTCGCGGAGCAGAATCTGCGCAATTGTCCCGTGCGGGTGGAATCGATCGACGTCAAAGGCGCCCGGGAGCTGAGCGTGGCGTTGGGCCAGCTCGGCGTTCAAATCACCAAGCGTTCGCCCGAGCTCATCATCACTCTGGTCAACGATTATCTCGAGCGGCAGCTCGCCGAGGTGAACGGGAAGCGCGTGGCCGATGGGACGCCCTGGCTGCTGGTGCAGCCGTCCGGCGTGTTTCCGCTGGTGGGCCCCGTGTTCAAGCCGGGCGAGAGCGCCTGCTGGACCTGCTTGTTCGATCGCATGATCCGCAATCGGGAGATCAAGGGATTTCTCGAGCGCGGAGCGGCGCAAGCGGTCGCTGTATCACCCCTGGTGAGCGACACCGTGGGACAGACAGCCATCCACTTCGCTGCCGTTGAAATCGCGAAGGCAATCGCCTCGGGATTTCGTACCGATCTGAGCCAACACATCGCAAGCTTCGACCTGACTGGTGCCTCCATCGCCAAGCACTACGTCGCGCGGCGCCCGCAATGTCCGACCTGCGGCAGCAAGAAGCTGCAGAATCCGCGCCGGGCGTCAGCGCCGATCGAAATTGCGGAGGGCAGAAAGCTCGTGATGACCAGCGGCGGATACCGCACCGTGACGTCGCGAGCCACCGTGGCGCGGTTCCGCAAGCACGTCAGTCCGCTGACCGGCGTCGTTTCGCGGCTCGAGCGGATCGAGGCCGATCTGCCGATGAACACAAATTTTTTCGCCCACCACAATTTCTCTGCGCCAGCCTGGAACGTCGATCAGCTCAGATCCGGATTGAGCGGCGGCAGCTTCGGCAAGGGCTCCACCGCCGAGCAGGGCGAGGCCAGCGCGTTGATGGAAGCGATTGAGCGCTATTCCGGCATTTTCCAGGGTGACGAGATCAGGACGACGCGGCGCTTTACCGATTTCGCTCCCGGTGACGCCCTTCTTCCCAACGACGTCCAGCTTTTCAGCGACACGCAGTTTCAAAACAGGAATGCCCCGCAGCCGGACGATTCACATCCGGTTCCCGAGCCGTTCGATCCCTCGACCAAGACCGAGTGGTCGCCGGTCTGGTCGTTGCGCGACAAGCGCTGCAAGTATCTTCCGACGGGCCTGCTGTACTTTTTCTATGGCGGCTTCCACACGGATTCCAACGGGTGCGCGGCCGGCAACACCCGCGAGGAAGCCATCGTTCAAGGCTTCCTCGAACTGGTCGAACGCGATGCCTACGCCATCTGGTGGTACAATCGGCTGCGGCGTGCCGAAGTCGACCTCACGCAATTCGACGATTCCTATGTGCAGGATCTGCAAGCCCAGCTTGCCGATGTGGGGCGCAAGCTTTGGGTGCTCGACATCACCAGCGATCTCGGCATTCCCTCTTACGTGGCGATCACGCACTGGATGCAGAACGGACACGAAAATATCGAGTTCGGCTCCGGCTCGCATTTCGATCGCCGCATAGCGCTGCTGCGCTCCCTCACCGAGCTGACTCAGTTCATGTCAATTGGCATGATGGGCGGCGGAACCGGCGAGAAGCCAACGCTCGACGGTGTCACGCCGTTGCGACTTGACGACTATCCCTTCCTGATCCCCAGCGACGATCCGATCGTCCGGCCGACACCGAGCCTCAAGGTTCACGATAATACGAGCGACCAGGTCAATGCCTGCATCGAGATCGCCGTCGGCGCGGGTTATGATTTCCTCGTGCTTGACCAAACGCGGCCCGACGTCGAGGTTCCCGTCGTCAGAGTGCTCGTTCCGGGCTTGCGGCATTTCTATCGCCGCTTCGCGCCCGGTCGGCTTTACGATGTTCCGGTGAGGCTTGGATTATTGGATCGTCCGCGACTGGAAAGCGAACTCACTCCGTTCCTTCCCCACACCTGAAGGTTGGCTCGTCGTGCGCGCGCCCCGGAAAAGGCCGACCAGGAAGATGGCACCAGTCATCGCCGCCCGATTGAACGGTCGCTTTTCCCTTCATGTGCAGGCGGACGGAAGCATCGCCGCTGCCCTGGGCGGCTATTCAGTGAATCTGGGACAATTCAGCACGGCAGCGATCGACCGTGCGGGACATCTCGCCACGGGGCTGCCGCTCATTTCCTTTGCCGGCAAAAGTGTCCTCGCAAGGCAGGTTCATGCCCTGGTGCAGCGACTGGCACGGCACGGGCTTCTCGAATACCGCCTATCCTCTCCGCGTGAAGAGCAGGACCTCGTCATCATCGAGCCGCAGGTCGCCGAATACTGGCCGCAACGCGCAACACTGGGGAACGGTGATACCCTCGTGTTGTCGCGCTTCGCCTATCTGCGCCGACGCGGCAACGAGATGGTGCTGGAATCGCCGCGCGCCGGCGCGCTGTTTCGGATTTGCGATCCCGCAATCGCGGCCACCCTCGCGACCCTGTCGCGGCCTCAGAAGATCAGCAAGCTTCGCCGCCACACGGCCTCCTTGAACCTCGATCTGCTCGGATTGCTGCTCGACAGCCAGATGCTGATCAAGCTCGATGCGAAAGACGGCGACGGCCTTCGGGTGAATGAGGGCGACGGCAACCTCGTTCTCTGGGATTTCCACGATCTCGTGTTTCACACGCGGAGCACGGAGGGCCGGCATGCAAATCCCGTTGGCGGCACGTTCGCCCATGCGGGCCTCGTTCCACCACTGCCGGCGGTGCGTCCGCCTTGGCCCGGCAAGAAGATCGATCTCCGCAAATTCTCCACGCTTGAGCCGATCTCGCCCTTCGCGAAGCTGTTGCGCGAACGCCATTCAATACGAGATTTCGACGACCAGCACCCAATCACACTTGCCGAGCTCGCACAGTTTATCGACACCACGGCGCGCGTCCTGTCGGAATGGAAGAGCGGCGCAAATTTGGACGGCAGTCCTGAAGTTACCTACAGCACGAGGCCTTATCCATCGGCAGGCAGCGCTTACGAGCTGGAATTGTATCTGGCGGTCTCGAACTGCGAGGGGCTTGCACGCGGATTCTACCACTACGATGCGGGTGCTCACGCGCTGATAGCGATCGGCGCTTCCGCCCAGCAGCTCCAGGCGCTCTCGACGGCTGCCGCGTTTGCCATGGACGCACCCGGTCCCCCGCAGGTCCTGATCACGATCGCCGCGCGCTTTGGGCGCATCTCCTGGAAATACAGCTCAATCGCTTATTCGCTGATCCTGAAGGATGTTGGCGCCATGATCCAGACATTCTATCTGGCGGCGACGGATATGGGGCTTGGCGGCTGCGCCATCGGCACCAACAACATCGATCTGTTCGCGAAAATCACCGAGCTCGACTTTCATGTCGAGAGCCCGGTCGGTCAATTTGCACTCGGACGCGGCAAGGTCACACCCTGAGCAGCCGCACCCGCGTGCCCCAGGGATCGACGGCCTCGACGCCATTCGCAAGCGCCGTGACCGAAGCGCCCGCCTTGCGCAAGCGCTCCTCCTGGGCGGCGAGAATGTCCTGCTTCTCCGTCACCAGCGAAAACCAGGCGAGCCCGGTCGTGGTGTCGTCGCGGCGGCCGGCGCCCTGGCTCTGCCAGACATTCATGCCGAGATGGTGATGATAGCGGCCGGAAGAGAGGAACGCGGCGCCGTTGCGGCGGCGGGTCGGATCGAGGCCGACGTTGCCGTGATAAAAGCCTTCGGCCTGCGCGAGGTCGCCGACACGCAAATGCATGTGCCCGACGCGCATGCCCTCCGGCGCCTTGGCGTAATCGCTGACGCGGGTATTCGTGAGCGACAGCAGATCTGGAATGTTCAGCTCGTCGGCTGCCATCTTCACCGAGCCCTCGCTCCATTGCCATTGCGAAGGATCGCGGTCGGCATAAACTTCGATGCCGTTGCCTTCGGGATCGTCGAGATAGACGGATTCGCTGACGAGATGATCGGCAAAGCCCGACAGCGGCACGCGATGCGAGGCCGCGTGCACCAGCCAGCGCGCGAGATCCTTGCGTGTCGGCATCAGGAAGGCAGTGTGATAGAGACCGGCCGCGCTGCGCGGCTCGATCTCGGCATCGGTGCGCGCCTCCAGCACGAGCAGCGTCACGCCGCCGGCGCCGAGCTGCGCTGAACCCGCCGAGCGCTCCATCACCGTGAGCCCCAGCACGTCGCGATAGAAGTCGGCGACGGTGTCGAGATTCTTGACCCGCAGCATCACCATCCCGACGCACATCGGCGTGCGGCTGGCATAGGTTGGCCCGACGCTGACCGGACTACCTTCGGCGCGCGCCCCAGCCGCGGCAGCCGCCGCGAGCGTGGTGGCACCGGCGAGGTGAAGCAGCGTGCGGCGGGTAAGGTCGATGGTCATCCGGGGTCTCTCAAAAATGCGTTGAGGCCGTGAGGCGCAATGGCTGGCCGATTGCTACACGTTCCCGTGACCTCCTCCCAATCACATGTTCGTCGGCCGGGACATTACGGAGCTTCCTGCCCATCAGACCAGTTTCCGGATCGCCCGCGGCATCCCAGATTTGGGACAACCGACAGGAGCTTCCTATGACCGACCCTACCCCCCTCGCCGCGCTCTCGTCAGCGCTTTCGGATGTGGTTACACGCACCTCGCCTTCGCTCGTCTCCGTTCACTCGCATCGGTTGCGCGCCTCAGGCTTTGCCTGGAAAGCGGGCCTCATCATCACGGCCGACGAGGCCCTGGCCGACGAGGGCGAGGTCGAGATCAGGCTTGCCGACGGCAGCACGCGGACGGCCACGATTGTCGGCCGTGACCACACCACCGACGTCGCGCTGCTGCGCGTCGATGCCGACATTCCGCCGATCAAGCTGATTTCCGCCGCCCCCGCTCTCGGTTCGCTCGCCGTCGTCGTCGCAGCCGACCGTGGCGCACCCACGGCATCTCTCGGCATGGTGTCGCTCGCGGGTCCGCGCTGGCGCAGCCTGCGCGGCGGCGACATCGAGGCGCGGATTGAGCTCGACGTGCGGCTGCGCCACAGCCATGAGGGCGGGCTCGTGCTGAATGCGCAAGCCCAGCCGTTCGGCATGGCGGTGCAGGGACCGCGGCGCGTGCTGGTGATCCCCTCCGCCACCATCGAGCGCGTCGCGGCGCAGCTCGAAACGCGTGGCAGGATCGCACGCGGCTATCTCGGGCTCGGCCTGCAACCGGTGCGGCTCGATGACGGCGTCGGCGCGATGGTGATGAATGTCGACAAGTCCGGGCCATCTGCCGCGGCGGGCATCAGGCAGGGCGACGTCATCGTGGCCGTCAATGACGAGAAGCTCGCTGGCGTGCGCGCGCTGTCGCGCTCGCTCGGACCCGAGAGCGTAGGCTCGGTCGTCGACGTCGCAGTGCGCCGTGGCGGCGAGCCGGTGAGCTTCAAGGTCACGATCGGCGAGAGGCCGGAGGCGTGAGCGAGGACACGACGCAGGACATCACGATCGCGCTGGAAATCGGCGACCCAGCCCTAGCCGACCGACTGGCGTCGCTGCTTGGCAGCGTCGCCGGCCTGCGGCTCGTTGCGCCCGGAGATCCAGCCGCGGTGACCGTACACGACCGGCAGCCCTCGCCGGCCGATATCGAGCTGACGCCGCGCGAGCTCGAGGTGCTCGCGCTGATGGCAGAGGGCGCATCGAACAAGATGATCGCGCGCCAGCTCGGCATCTCCGTGCACACCGTCAAGTTCCACGTCGGCTCGCTGCTCGACAAGCTGGATGCCACCGGCCGCACCGACGCGGTCGCCCATGCCGCGCGGCGCGGCGTGATCAACCTTTAGCCTGGAGCATGATCCGTAAAAGTGTGCAGCGGTATTCCCTCGCGACAAACGCGGGACCCATTTGCGCGGAGATCATGCTCAAACAACAACCTAAAGCGCGATGACGATTCATCCTGATCTCATCGCGCTTTAGTCTTACTGAGTCAGAAATCCACGGACCAAGCTGAGTGAGAATCGCATATTGAAGGAGATTCAACGCGAGATCGAGGATCTGAGATGGGTCGCCGAGGAAAGGGAACCAGCGAGACACGATTTGCGGCGTAC
>NZ_JBANBA010000198.1:0-8231 GCF_059803475.1 Bradyrhizobium sp. UFLA05-89
GACACAGCCGCTCGGCCGCATCGCCGCTGACGCCAATACATCGGATTACTGCCGCCCTTTTTCAACGGAATCGGCCAATGGCGGATGGGAGCGCCGCGCCATGGTGTCAGCACTGACCCTGCTTGGGCTCGACGAAATGATGGGGCGCTACGCAAGCTATGAAGATCTTGCCACCATCATCCGCCACCGGTTCACTTCGCCCAAGGAGACGCTACGTGAGTTGTACGGCCGGATGGTGTTCAACATCCTTTGCGGCAACACGGACGATCATGCCCGCAATCACGCGGCGTTCTGGAACGGAAAAGATCTTATGCTGACGCCTGCCTACGACATCTGTCCACAAATCAGGACGGTCGGAGAAACAACGCAGGCGATGCTTATTGTTGGCAATCACCGCACGAGCCAAATTTCCGTTTGCCTTGAAGCGGCTCCCTTGTTTCTGCTCAACAAGATTGATGCCGTCGAACTGATCGCTCGCCAAATCAAGACAATCAAGAGGACCTGGAACGAGGTATGCGACGCCGCATCGCTGACGGAGGTCGACCGCAATTTCCTCTGGGGGCGCCAATTCCTTAATGCGTTCGCGTTCGTCAATGCTCCAGCGGTTCTCGCCGAACTTTCCAACTGAAGCCCGTCTTCATCGCCGAGGGCGCGACCCATCCCATGCGCGCGCCGGAGCCCACAGCACCGGCACGGCCGCATCGTGACATTTGTCGAGCATAATTTGACCGCCGAGCCAGCTCGTTAGCAATCAAGCCGTCGAAAAATACAGAACGGCATTTCCAGGGCCTTTCTGCGCAGTTGGCACGGACTCTTGAGTTTCTCTCTTTGCGGGAGGGGCTGAGCAGCATCTCTGACTGATCTTCTCATTTGAAAGGAGATAGCAATGAGGACGGCGCTTGTGCTGAGGCACGAAACTCTTTCCGAAGAGCCTGCGCGGCGCGTGGCGGTCGCCGATTCGTCAATGGACGGCGAAGAACTTTGGGCTCTCACCGGAAGGGGTTTCGGCGTCGGCTTGGTCGTGGGCCTCGGCTACGGAATTGTCTTGGGCCATCGGGCAGGCAGTTTGCTCCCCTGACTGTGGCTTGCCGCCGAGGCTTGGAGATTCTCTGGATCATGCTATTCAGCGCGGGACTTCGACCCCGGGCTTTGCGACATCAATTCAGGAGGGTGGCTAGGATTTTGGGAGCTTCGGCCGTAATTGCTTGAGCCGCCGAGCGACAGCGTTTTCGCTTCTCTCGAGAAGGATGGAAATCCGTTTCGGTACCTCGTTGTTTGCGGCGAGTTGGAGCAGACGTTTGTCCTCTTCCTTGCTCCATCGCCGAGACCCATTCCTAGGCATGCTTCATTCTGGCTATCTGTTCCACGAGTGGCGGCTCTTAGGATGAAACTCTCTGGATCACGACCACGTCGTACATTCTTACACCGAACCTTGTATCCTTGTGGGGCATCACCCTGTATTCGTCATTAGCGTATGCGATCGCAAATAGAGCGACACGTTGAAATCGGCCTGCTGCATCCACGCTCTTGTCGATGGGCATAATGCTGAACGACTCGGTACTGCTGTTCCGAACGTTATGAAGAGGCGATCCTTTTCTCAGCTCACAAAAGAAGTCCATAGACGACTCGCATTGCGCTTCGAGACTTAGTTCTAGACAAGGTTCCGAGCCGAAGATGTCGCGCCGCTCGGCCTTTTCGGCGAGTTCTGAATCTGTCGCTGGTGTCGAACTGTCACGGTTCCAGAGTTCTATCGCCTTATGTGGCGAGCGGCACGGTCTGGTCGCGACTATCATTCCGTACGGCTCGCACGCCTCGCAGAGAAGGCGCCAGGTGCTGGTGTTGTCCTGGACGAGAAATGGACGGCCACAACAAACTGGGCAATCGAGCACGTCTGGATCAAGAACCTCGACTTTGATCGACCTCGCGCCGATACAATCAACCATCATTCACTCACCTTCGCTGTGGCGGCTCCATCGGATGAGCGGCGACGCCAGTAGGACCGCTGTCTAAGCACCCCAGTCTGCGCCGTGAAGGCAAGTCATCTTGCGATGAGCCCATTTGATGAAAACGCGCTCGACGCAAAAGCCAGCACTGAATGAAGCGACAAGCGCAAGGGTGCAGGCGAGATAGGTATTTGCAAACTCCCAAGTGATTTGTGCGGCGACGACTACCACGAACGTTCCTACCATGGCGGCATTGCGAACACTCTTCATCATTCTGGTTCCCAGCTAACCGTGCAAGTCTATATCATGCAACCATGGCGATAATGAGCATAGTTGAACGCCATGCGCCGTCTTTCTGCTCGATAGGCCTTAGGCTAAGCTTCCCGCGATCATCCGGCATGCGCAGATTTGGTTCTCGACCTCCGGGCGCTTATTTGTCACGTCGTGCTGCCGACGCGCAGCGCGCCGGCGGCTTTCCACGATCACCCGTTCTCTAGGCCGCGCCGCCGATCGCCCGGGGTTGGGTCAGTAATTTTGGGATCGGCAGCGAGCCCCTCCCGTGGTCTCCGCCTTCATGCGAGCGCACTTCGGGCCCTGTGCACGCGTTAAGAGATTACCGTGCCTGGCCACGACCATCGGACGCAGGACGACAGCTGACCCAACAATTATCCCCTCGAACCAGCCCAACGGAAGCCCTTTTCACCCGATATTACCTCGATACAACAATGACTTGCTGAGATAACCAAGCACCGACCAAAAAATCGGGTACAGGTTGAAAATCGAACCATTTTCAGTTATTTCAGTTGAGCGAATGGAGGCTCGCTGTGGCGCCTGCACAAACGAAAGTCGAAAGGATTGGCCAGGCGGCGCGACGAGACGCTGAGGCCGTGGCGCGGCAGCTTGGCAAATTTGCTCGCAAGCAATCCGCTGATCTGAAGGTCGACGGTGTGATGCTCAAACTGCTGCGCCAGCTTACTGAGCTGACCTTGAAGCATTCTGGAGTTGCCATTGTTCCGATCGACAGAGAGCTCTCGCCAGGGGATGCGGGTAAGATTTTGGGCATTTCGCGCCCCATGGTGGTCCGTAAGATGGAGGCCGGAGAGCTTCCCTTCCGCTACGAGGGCAAGCATCGCCGATGCAAGCTCGAAGACGTGCTCAAGATAAAAGCGTCCGAAGAGATGGGCCATTCGGTGCGACAATCGATTCCTGACCGAGAGGTGGACGAGTTGGTTCTAAGCACTACCAATGCACCTTACAAGAAAGTCATATCGGCGGCTCAACTCGCAAAGCACCTTGCGTCGAGCGGCACTGGGTCATGGCATGTCCATGTAGCGACGTTCTTTACGGACGTTCGACCGGAGCTTATTTTGAAATTTGCCGCGATACACGGTGTTTCCAAGTCGGACCTTGTGAAGACCTATCGAGCAGTGAAGGCTGCGACTGGAGAGGCAAGCCCACGTCTGGAGGCGGTTCTTGAGCAACTGGCGCCAGCTGCTTAGTCGGACCATCGTGGGACTAAAGGAACTCAAGCAGCAGGGTCAGGCTGTTCCCGAATGGATTTTGGGTGGCGGCACCGCTCTGATGCTGCATGCTAATCATCGACTCAGCAAAGACATCGATGCATTTATCGACGATCCGCAATATCTCGGCGTCATGTCACCAAGAGTAACTGAGGTTTGGAATTGTCAGACGTGGGACGAAGCCGCGCACTATTTGAAGCTGATCTACGCAGAAGGTGAGGTTGACTTCATCGTGAGTGCCCCGCTCTCACGCCTCGGTACGGATATATTCGAGGTCGACCTCACCGACCTGCCGGCTCTTGATGTCTGCCCAAATCGGTTCAAAAGCGGGATGCAAACCTCGCGCCGCCAACATGAGTATCCGGTCGCGATGCATCGGCCCCCTTGGTTTTCGACCACTGATGCCGACAAGACGAAATCCTTGGGCAACCTGGCGCTCGTGACCTGATGGTTGCGTTTGCAGGAAATCGCGACTTGATGCTGACTGCTGCTGCGGAATCGCTCGCGGCAAATAATCATCAAGGGCCCAGCCCAGCGCTTTCGTCTGAGTTCGGAGGCGGCTATAGCTTATTTATATCTACCTATGTTCAATTCTCGGAAAGCTCCATTTGTCGTGACATTGTCTGGCGAAGGGTGATATCGTTGGCTTTAGAGGTGGAAAATGGTTCAACGCACCAACCGAACAGAAAAGCTTGATTTACGGCTGAGCCGGGCAGCAAAGCAGACTTTGCAGGCAGCGGCGACGGCCCAACGCAAATCCGTCAGCGAATTTGTGCTTGAGACCGCGCTGAGTGAAGCCGAGGAGCGGCTTGCCGATCGTCGTGTCTTCACGCTTGGTGGCAAGAAGTGGGATGCCTATATCGCCGCTCTCGATGCGCCTCCCCGCCGGCATTCGCGCCTCGAACGTCTCTTTCGTGAACCGTCTGTCTTCGATGCGAAAAGCGAGCCGTGAAGGATTCGCTCCGTATCGAGAAGCTGGATCGCACCCACGCTGTTGAGCCATTCACCTGCAGGCAACCCGAGCTTGATCGTTTTTTGATCCGGCATGCTCTTCAGGCCCAACAATCTAACTCGTCGCAGACCTACGTTGCGTTAGCCGGCCAGGACGTCATCGGCTTCTATACTATCGTCGCCGGCGAGGCGCTTGCCGCTTGCGACGTCGTCATCGGCGAGGATGTCTCCCTCAAGCCTGCTCTCGCCCTGCCCTGGAGCATCTACCAGGAAACAGTCGATTCCTTGCAGACAGAGCGCTTCGGCCATCGACCGATAGGCCGTGGACCAGCCGCTCATACCCCCGAACACAATCACGCTTGCAGGGGTTCGCTCCGCTCCTGAACCGCTCGAAAGTGCCATCCAAACAGCGACCCCTGCCGGTATGACACCTCCACCTTCGTCGCCGGATATTTTGACAGCGCAGCAAAGCGCGCGAAGCACTGGGTCATCCGGCGATAGAGCTCCCGCTTTCGCTCGCCATCCGTATTAAAGGCCATTTGAGCAAAGATTATGCTCACGGCAGCGGCGTGCCAGCTTTCGCGGGCAAGCGCTACGTCACTGGTTGCCTCAGCAAGGCGTTGCTCCTCTTGCGCCATCTCCGCAAGCACGAGGTCCCAGGCCCTCCCCTCGCGCACCCGCTGATGTGCGAGCTGTGCCTTCTCGCGCGTCATGCCATAGTCGACCATGCGCGAGAGCGACATCGCCCGGCACAGGGCCTCGATTTCTTTGGCCTGTTCTTCAGATATGGTCATGTTCACGCTGCCAATGCCGTTGTGCGCCACGACAGTTTCTGCTGGAGATTTTCCACAAGGTCGGCGACGTCCTTCAGCCCGGCGGCAAAGCCAAACAGATTGGTGTCCGGACGGATGAGCATCGCGGCAGCGTTCTTTTCGGCCAGATAGGACGAATAGGTTCCATCGATATCGAGCAAGCGTTCGACGCCGGCGCCGGCATCGTCGGCGAGCGTCAATGCGCGGCAGCCGAGGCTCCTAAGAAAGCCCATCCGCGATGGACCAAGAATAGCCGCTGGATTGTGTTCAGCAATCAGCGCGAAACTGTAACCGACGAGGTCGTCGAGCCTTGCAACTCGATCGCCGATCCTGACCCGCCCCTGCGGCGGCACCGAGCCCACCGCCTTTCCCCGGGCGCCGCGACGGTCATCCTGAATGATGCCGGCAGAAAGGGAAGGAAATGGCGGCGGCGGCGGGACCAGGTTGAACCGGAAAGCCAGGTCACGGAAGAACGCTACCGTGCGGCTATGTGTATTGGCGATTTTCCCCAACATCACCGCCGTACGCATGATGTGCGCGACATGCGGACGGCGCTCGGGCTCGTAGCTCTCAAGGATTTCCGGTGATGCGACATTCCGGAGCACAAGATCGAGTTTCCAGGCGAAATTCGTGGCGTCCCTGATACCGGAGCAAGCGCCCTGCCCGAGATAGGGCGGCATGGTATGTGCGGCGTCACCTCCCAAGAGCACTGGCCCGCTGCGCCAGCTTCGCGCCATCCGGCATTCGAAGGTGTAGACGATCTGCCTGATGATCCGAAGGTCGTCCGGGCCGACATCGTGATACTTTTTCAAGATTCTCCACGCGCGCTCCGCCCGCTCCATCTCGACGGTGTCCTCGTCCGGCAGCAGCGCAAATTCAAACCGCTGACGATTTGTGCCGATCGGCAGGAACATGTGGCCTCGTGCCGGATCGCAATACTGCTTTGTTTCCTCGAAGCTTGGAGGAAGCGGCCCCGTGCGCTCCCCGTCGATATTGAGCCGCGCTCGTTGAAGCGGGAATCGTCGCGTTCGATCCCGAGCGCGGACCTGACGAAGCTCTTGGCGCCATCGGCTGCAAAGACGTAGCGCGCGTGCGCGGTTTCAGCGACGTCGCCTGCTTTTAGCGAGAGTTCGACGCTTCCGGCTGATATTTTCAAGCCGGTGAGCTTCACCCCTTGGCGTACCTTGACGTTCGGCAAGCTGCGCATCTTGCGGTCGATCGCCGCCTCGATATCGGGCTGATGAATCGAGATATGCGCAGGAAATCCCATCGGTAGGCTGGGGATGTCGACGACATCGACCAGCCGCTTTCCTTTTGCATTATAGAAAATGTAGGATTCGATCGGCGATGAATCCCTAAGCGCCTCCTCGATGTCGCATGCGAAGCTGAGCAGCCTCGCGGTCTCTCCATCGATATGCGTCAATCGCGGAAGACCATAAAGAGACGGCCATCGTTCGACGACCAGGACGCGGTGGCCGAGCTGCCCCAGGAGCGATGCCGCGGTCAGGCCCGTCGGTCCATAGCCGATAACGGCCACATCGAAGTCGGTCTGAGCCATGAATGTCCTCCCCGTATTTTTTGCAGCTTGTGATACCGTGAGGCATGGGTACAATCGATTGTGTTTATGAGCCATATCTATTCGTGGATGCCTCATCATGCGCTTCAAAGGTCTCGACCTGAACCTCCTTGTCGCGCTCAACGCGCTGATGACCGAGCGCAGCCTCACTGCGGCGGCGCGCAGCATCCATTTGAGCCAACCGGCGATGAGCGCGGCGGTCGCCAGATTGCGTGCCTATTTCCGCGACGATCTCTTCACGATGCGCGGCCGCGAACTGGTTCCGACGCCGCTTGCCGAAACGCTGGCTGCGCCGACCCGCGAAGCGTTGCTGCACATCCAGCTTTCCGTGACCGAGGGTGATACGTTCGACGCGGCCAAATCGAACCGCCGCTTCCGGATCATTCTGTCTGATTTCATGACTTTGGTGTTCTTTCGGACGGTGATCGCGCGTGTTGCGCGCGAGGCCCCCGGCATCACATTCGAGCTGATTCCGTTTGACGACCAACCGGACGAGCCACTTCAGCGCGGCGAGGTTGATTTCCTGATCTTTCCGGAAATGTACATGTCAGACGTGCACCCCAAGGCAAAGCTGTTTGACGAGACGCTGGTGTGCGTGGGCTGTCACACGAACAAGCAGCTTTCACGCAGGCTCACCTTCGAGCAGTACATGTCGATGGGACACGTTGCGGCGCAGTTCGGACGAACGCTCAAGCCTTCGATCGAGGCATGGCTCCTGCTCGAGCATGATCACAAGCGGCGTATCGAGGTTTCGGTGCCGAGCTTCAGCATGATCCCTCCGCTACTGCTGGGCACCGAACGGATCGCGACCATGCATTCACGGCTGGCGCGACATTTCGGGGCGACGATGCGGCTGCGGATCGTTGATCTTCCACTGCCGCTTCCAGCCTTCACCGAAGCCGTGCAATGGCCGGCGCTTCACAACAATGATCAGGCAAGCATCTGGATGCGCGAGATCATGTTACAGGAGGCGTCCCGCATCGCATGAGGCCACACGACATCGCAAGCATAGCTAAACTTTGATTGGAGAGCCGAACATTTCGTCTCCAATCTTCGCGCCAATCCATCCGAAAAGGTTACCAAAACAATGTCAGCTTTCTACGATCGGCTTTGATTTGTCGCATCAAGCAACCTGGGCGACTTTCGCAATCGGCCTGAGGCTGCGATCATCGGCCGTTTGTGAAAAAGGACTAATACTTAAAGCGTGCAGTCCAAGTTCCTTGGCTTGATTCTATTGGACAACTTCCAAGGTGGGAAGCGGGAGCGCCGGCATTTTGAGACCTAGCACCAAAACGTCTGAGGACGACCGGGCTTCATTAGTTATCGGCCGTTACTTCTTCATGTCCATCTGGAGTCGTTTGTGAAGAACGTTTCTGAGCACCGTTTTTACGCAAGGTGTGGTTGCGATAGGCGGCGACAGAGTATCCAT
>NZ_JBANBA010000199.1:0-7248 GCF_059803475.1 Bradyrhizobium sp. UFLA05-89
CAGCGAGGGGTCCGGCTGGAGCCGACGGCGGCGACGCGGCGCCCCACAACGCAGGCGACGCTGCCGTCGGCGGACCACGCGGCGGAGATCGCGCGTTTGCAGCGGGAGAACGAGCGGCTGCGCATGGAGCGCGATATTTTTAAAAAGTCGATCGCGATCTTTGCTGGAGTTCCGAAATGAGATTTCGCTTCGTCGAGATCGCCGCGCCGACTATCCGGTGACGATCGTATGCGGCCGATCTGCGGGAAATAATCAAGAAGCTCCGTCGGCGCCTCCATTAGGACAGACTGCCAAGCGTTGACCTTGCGTCGCGGTTTTGCACTTCCCAATACTGAGTTTCGCATTTGGCCGAGGAGGAGCGCCAAATTGAGCCCTGGAAATGGCGGGTAACTCAGCATTAGAAGGTCGTCGACGATGAGTGCCATTCGGACTTGGATTGCGTGGTCGTCAGTGAGGAATGTAAGCAGTTGTTCTGGCGTCGCTGGCAGGCCAAACTGACATGCTAATCTCGACGAGACATAGGCCAATTTCTAGATCGCGGACCGGCTAAAGGCGGACGTCGTTGCTTGTAACACTCAGCGGAGTCACTAACTCTGGAGTTCCCACAAGTCGCTGAATATGACGACTTCGCACAATTAGATGCGAAGTCCTTTCTAACGGGCCGACCATCTCCAAGCTGACGTTTCGCGCATTCGACCAAAATCGCTAACTGCAGGCGTACACAAAGCGTCGACTTATCGTATCGCTTTGTGAAAATCTCGGCTGCTTGATTTGGATTATCATACTTAACGTGTGGTTCGTTCGGGGTCTGGTCGAGACTATCTATGAACTCGCGAATTAAAGTTAACATGTCCTTCAAGGTGAATTCGAGTGGGCGAAACTCTGCTAACGGAAAGATGAGTGAAAACACTCCGGTCGCCTTTTCGACTTCAGTCCTTTGATCGACTGCCCTCCTGCGCAAGTCGGCGCGCGATGAAGGCGCATCGTTCCGCAGCGCCACTATTTGTTGAAGCAATGAATGAGAATTATCGCGCGTCATCCACCGCTCGCGCAAATGTTGCCACGGCGCCAACATGCGCATTGTAGAGCTGGCTCTCATAGGTAGCACTTTCTTGCCGAAAAGCAGCAACGACGGAGAACACTGCTGCTATCGCAGCAAAGGCGGTTGCGCCTGCCGTAAACATGTTTGCCCGGTCAACTTGCTTTTGCTTATGGGTCATTGCCGCATATCTCGAAGCATTTTTCCTTTTTCTGTGTGCCGTTTGACTCGATCTCGTCGCTGACGATCTTCTTCTTTCGCTTGCGCATTTCCCTGATGTGCCACCAGGCGGTATCGCATTTGCACGACCAGCAGGTCACATTTGTCACTCAGTTAAACATCGAACATGAGCAATGCTCCCGCAACCTCAGACTATCACTTTGGAGCAGGGCGTGGGTGATAAGATCGCAGCAGCTTGGCTGTCTACATTTCTAGAACCGATCATCGGCAGTGCCGCACCAACCGGCGATCTGAGGTCTCGCAATGCGGGTTGTGATTTCCGAAGGAAACTCCTCAATCTTACACCCAGAATGATCCGTGATCTTCTGGAGGCTCATTGAGCCATATCAAAGCCTCTCGCGGTTCTAGAAACAAGACGCGCTCTTCTCTGACCGATGATGGGCCGCCGCCGGAAAGGTAAAGGATAAAGCCTTTGCGATTGTCGTGCAGTAGCGCTTCTCTGGCGTGGCCCTCCGAGAGAGATGAACGGAATGGCTCGGACGAAATAAGCTGCACTTGCAGAACTCGTCTTATTGTGAACGAACGAGAGCTTTCTCCGCGTTCGCCTTTTGCTTGGTCTTTGCTGTCACGAAATGAACGCCGACTTGAGCCCCATCAACCCAGATCAGCTCGCAGCGCCGAAATGCCAGGCCAGTAGAGGATAGAACCAAGAAAAACTCTTGCGCTGTCAGAGGATCGGTCGAGCCCTCGACCTCAAGTTTGGCGCCGCTTTCAGAGGCGTCGAGCAGAATGCAACTTCGTCGCCATGTCCCGTCTACACCCATGATGCTGACGGTATGCTTGTGTTCGAACCGAACACGGTTTGCCTTTCGACTGTTTCCCATCGTCTGTAAGGCCCGATTTCTAATAATTTTTTAGAATAGATACGATGTCTGGCTTCGCGCGGTTTCAATGCGCTTATCGATTGTTGCTGACTGCGCCAGGAACGTGGTTCTGATCGCTTCATCCAAATTAGTCTGTCCGATGATCAGCCGAATGCAATTATTTGCGAGTTCGAGAAGAAAGGTCGCCAGACGCGCGTCGTCCGGCGTTTGAATTTTTAGAGCGTCAACTTGCGACAGTAGAGCGGCGACGTTCGCCAAAATATCAGGCAGTCTCGGGCGCGAGGGACTTGGCTCAGATTTCCTTTTGGAAGGCCGCTGAAATTGTAGCACTGTCGACATTGTCGCAAATCTCTTTTGCCAGTTGCAATTGTTGAGGTTACGTCGTTTTCAAATGCGAAGATGAAGAATATTGGTGATCGGAAACTACACACGAGACTCAACACTCGAACAGGCCCAACGCCGACTAGTCTTGCCGCGACAATCGCGGCTGCATCGATCCGCAACGGAATGTCCGTGTTCAAATCTCGCGTCGAAGTAGTTAACAAAGACTTATGAGGTTGCGGGAAGTCGGTATTGCCGTATGCAAGTAGCGTAAAAAATGTAATCGAAATTCGGCTAGCATTCGCTTGCCGGATCAAGCCGGCACTAGCCGGGCATCGGCTGCAAGTTGCCCACGTAGCGATTGACCACGCGGAAGAGCGCGAGGATGGCGGCTTGGTAGGTGCTGATGCTGTAGAGAACACCGGCCGCCGACCTGCTCGACCTAGATTGTGCGCTCCTTGGTGACCCGCAAGCTGCGGACGTAATAGCCGTGTCTCTGAACGGCTGACCTGATCTCGTCGCTGACTTTGAGAACTCTTTTTCTGCTCTTGCGCCATTTACTCGGATAGCAAATCACAGGCACCGTACAGCCTGTGCTTAGAACGAGCACGTCGCGCTTGTCATTGCGATAGATATCAAACACTTTTCGCCCCCGCGATTATATCGAAATAGAGATCAATAAGACGGACCAGCTTAATATCTCGAAGGGCTGCGCGGGTTGTAAATCTGCAACGGTCGCCGTTTTCTATTTCACAACATTCCGGATTGGGGAATGAGCCGATACGCTTCCGGACAGATTGGTCGGCCTAGGCGATGCCGTTGAACGGCACGAGGCGGCCGAAGTTGGTGAGCGGCGGGCCGCCAGTGCGCCGCGACAGCGGCATGCCCCAGCGCATCAGCGTCATCTCGGTCGCGGCTTCGGTGTTGCGGATCACGGGTGTGGGATACGGGAAGGCCCCGGCGTCGGCTACAGGTTGCCGACGTGGCGATTGATTACGCGGAAGAGCGTGAGGATGGTGGCTTGGTTGGTGGTGATGCTGTAGAGGCTGCACATCAGAAACGAAGTGTTGTATCAGATCGGTGCACCGGAATTTCAAGATCGTTCTGTTCGAGCAAAAGGCTTCTGCCGTTGGTTCTCGCCGGCTCCTAGGCCGGACGGGAGATCAGAGTGCTCGGCGAAGCGCCCGTTCGATCCCGCCGAGCGTTTGAGCACGACGCCTGGCTTCGACATTGTCGCGGCGACGACTTCGGGATCGTCCGTCTCGTTGGCGACATCCTGGTGGAAGAGATTGCTGCCAGCGCCCCAGGCCTCGAGCGCCGCTTTCATGGACGGCGCTGCAATCGCGAGATCGTAGAAGCCCAGCGACGTCTGAAATGTCTTGAGCTTCCTTGCCATGGTTGTCGGCCGCCCTACGGCTTTGTCCTAGCGCCGGCGCGCGACCCAGGTGCCAAGTAGGAACGCGACGAAGAGCGAGGATAATGGGGCCTGCACCGTCACCTTGCGCAGCCGCTCGGCCCAGCGCAGTGCCGCCTCGCTCGAAGGCTGGTGCAGCGACCTTCGGGTCTCGGCCGACTCCGTCTGGTCGCTCGGCTGCGGTGCGCCGATGGCGTCCTGATCATCGACCAGGCCGGAGGCTTCGGTCATCGCGGAAGCTTCTTTCATATCCACGCTGTCTCTCCTATTCAGACCTCAGGCTGACTTCCGCTGCGGCTTGGCCGCCGGCTTCTTCGCCGCCGTCTCCTTCGGCTTCTTGCCCTCGATCGGCATCAGCATCTCTTTCTGCCCGCTCGACGCCTTGCGCGGTTTCTTGGCTGGCTTTGCGGCCTTCGCCGGCGCTGCCTCCTTGCCAACGGATCGGCGTAACGCCTCCATCAGGTCGACCACGTTGGTCGATGCGGGCCGCTCTTTCGGCGTGATTGGCTTGCCCGCGCGCTTCTGGTTGATGAGGTCGATCAGCGCGGTCTCGTAGTGGTCCTCGAACTTCTCGGGCTCGAAGCGTCCCGCCTTCTGGTTCACGATGTGCTTGGCGAGATCGAGCATATCCTTCGTGACCTTGACGTCCTGGATCTCGTCGAAATACTCCTGCTCGCCGCGCACTTCGTAGGGATAGCGGAGCAGCGTGCCGACGAGACCCTTGTCGAGCGGTTCGAGCGCGATGATGTGCTCACGGTTGGTCAGGACGACGCGACCGATCGCGACCTTGTCCATCTCGCGGATGGTCTCGCGGATCACGGCGAAGGCGTCGTGCCCAACCTTGCCGTCCGGGCGGATGTAGTAGGGGCGGATCAGATAGCGCGGGTCGATGTCGGCCTTGTCGACGAACTCGTCGATCTCGATGGTGCGTGTGGACTCGAGCGCGATTCCTCGAGCTCTTCCTTCGTCACCTCGATGAACTGGTCCTTCTCGAGCTGGTACCCCTTGACGATGTCCTCGTTGGGCACCTCGTCGCCGGTGTCGGCGTCCACCTTCAGGTACTTGATGCGGTGTCCAGTCCGGCGGTTCAGTTGGTTGAACGAGATTTTCTCGCTTTCCGACGTCGCCGGATAGAGCGCAACCGGACAGGTCACCAGGGACAGACGCAGAAAGCCTTTCCAGTTGGCACGAGGGGCCATGAAACGCGGTACTCCGAAACAAAGGTGGCCGGATTCAAGACGAACAGCAGACCATGGTTCCGACAGCCCGGACACGAAGCAATACCATTTTTTCTGGCCGGGGCTCGACTCTCATGTTCTTGGTATGTTCTAATAAGACATGACCGATCGACCCGCGAGCTGGCGCATGCCGACCCCTAAGCAAATGGAAAAGATGGCCGCTGTTAGAAGCGCGCCGCCGAAGACGGGATTGGCCCCGAACGGTGACCTGCCGCCGGAGTACTGGCAGGTGCTTCTGGATGATCCCCGCGCCGATGCCAGTCCGGCACGCCCCTCCGGAGGGACGCTGCGGCTGAGCCAAATTCCTCAACATGTTCTGAGGGTGGGATGCCGCCACTGCGCCAGACTGGTCGAGATCCCCGCTCGCCTTTACGGTCCCAACGCATCCTGGAAGGATGTTGGGCAGCGGCTCCTGGACGCCACCTGCACGCAGCGGACCGGGCGCTACGAGGAAGACGGCTGCTGGCCATCGTACGACATGCCATAGGCCGCTGGCAGAACGGTCCGATGGCTCCGAAGCACCATCCCACGCCTCTCTCCGGAGGAGACCGCAAGGCCCTCGCCAAGGAGTTTGGGGAGGGCCCGCGCCATGACGAAGATCCTGGCCTCGCAGTCGGATGACGCCCGCGCCAAAGGCGAGGCCTTGATCCGACAGGCGGACAAGCTGCTTTGCGAATCGTGGAACGAGAGAATGTGGGCTGATGGCGGGCCGATCGACCCGTCGCCAACTGTCGACCAGGCGGTGAACGGTGGCTATCCATGGCTCGAGATCGAATCACGTGGATCTGGCTGTGCTGCCTCATCCGCCGACCACATTTGTCCACGACTTGGCCAGTCGGCTCCGCTGCAGCAAATGTGCTAAGGCCGGGCGTCGCCCGTCCGCCACGCTGCTGCAACTGATGTCGCGCCCCCGCCCGGCCGCCCCGGAGACTTGATCGTGTATCTCTACTCGATGACCAAGAACGTCGACGCGATCCGCCGTCTGTTCGGCGCGCTAAACCGCAATGTCGGCAACCCGCCATCGATGCCAGGCATTTTCCCCGACTACCCCGCGCCGATCGTGCGCAGCGGTGCCGAAGGACGCGAGATCGTCATGGCACGCTGGGGCATGCCGAGCTCACAGCGGGCACTGATGGACGCCACGAAGAAGCGCGCGGAAAACGTGCAGGCGAAGGGTCAGACCGTCGATTTCAAGGAATTGCTTCGGCTGGAGCCGGACAGCGGCACCACGAACATCAGGAATGTCAGCAGCGCTCACTGGAAGCGATGGCTCGGACCGGAGCATCGCTGCCTGGTGCCGTTCACGTTGTTTTCCGAGTACGACACGATCGAGGGCAAGAAAGTGCCGGTCTGGTTCGCTCTGGACGAGACCCGGCCTCTGATCGCCTTTGCCGGCTTCTGGACAAATTGGACCAGTGTGCGCAAGGCGAGGGAAGGCGAGATCACCACCGACGTGTTCGGATTCCTTACCTGCGAGCCGAACGCGGAAGTCAAACGCGTCCATCCCAAAGCGATGCCGGTGATCCTGGCGACGGCGGATGAATACGAGGTCTGGCTCCGCGCCCCTTGGGACGAGGCGAAGTCGCTGCAGCGGCCCCTTTCGGACGGGGCACTGCGATCGTCGCCACGGGCGAGAAGGAAGACCCGGCACTGGCCGCGTGAGCGAGGCAATTTGGTAGCAAGCTGCTGCCACATTGGAGTTCGCGGCTGTGCACAGCGCGGCGGAACAGGTGGACAAGCGGCGGCTCCAGCGATTTGGAATCCCTGCCCTGTGCTAACCGCTAGGAACGACTCGGGCAGCGCAAGGATTTGTCCCGGCGGGAGCGATCTCGATGCTGATGACGCGACAAAGAAGACCGGCAATCCGGACGCTGCGCGGCTGGGCCATCTCCGTGCTGCAGGAAGCCGGCGCTATCCGCGAATGCGAGCAGCACGGTTGGATGCAGGATCGCGCCGACCCGCACGCCCGCGACCGCGCCTATGATATCGCTCGTCGGGATCCGCCGGCAGGCGTTTCTCCGGACGAAGCCACAGATGCAATCACAGAGGTTTTGGATTTTGTCGGCGATACCTGCCCCGAGTGTCCGCCCAAGGAGGTGGACTCAACCGGTCGGTGCAACACTCTAATCTTTTAGCAGAGATGGAGTGTGGACATGAAGCAGCGACGTCGCA